>CAZLGN010000176.1:0-4651 GCA_964558865.1 uncultured Methylomagnum sp. | reverse complement strand
CCGTCAAATCAGTTTTGGTTTGCACGTCAATCAATCGTCCTTGCAACAAGTATTTGCCGTCTTCCGAAACATAAACCATGCTGCCGCCAATTGTGACTTCAAAAACGCCTTTTATCGGCGACGGTTTGACAGTGTCGAGTTGCATCGTCGGCATCGATTTCGTAAGTTGTTCACGGATGGTTTTTTCGTCCGCCTGAACATTAGCGGCAAGTAACGCGAAAGTCACGCTTAACAATAATTTTTTCATTTTTTAATTCCTTAAATTGAGTGATGACTATTCAAATGTTGCCAAGAAGCGGGATCTTCAATTGGCTCAAGGTGAGTATCAATATCGATATTTTCAAAAATTGCGGTAATTCGTTGTTCTATTAGCTCCACTAAATCATGTCCTTGCTGCACAGTCCAACCACCTGGAACTAAAATGTGGACGGACATAAAACGCCGCGCTCCCGAATAACGAGTGCGTAACGCATGATAAGCAACGCCATTTTGCGAAACGAATTGCGCCAACACTTCCATAATTTCAAATTGTTCTTCAGGTGCTAACGCGCCATCCATCAAGCCATGAATTGTACGTTGTATCAATTGCAGCCCCGTCCACACAATGTTTAATGCGACAAAAATAGCAATAATTGGATCGAGAATTTCCCAACCATTCAAACCAAAACTGTTAGCCATGGCTAATGTTTCTTCAAATGAATTGCCGATAAAAATTATGCCAATTCCAAACAAAACGCCAACGGTTGTCCAAACGTCGGTCATTAAATGTTTGCCGTCTGATTCCAACGTAATGGAGTTATTTTGTTTGCCAACTCGAATCAAAATGATTGCCACAACCAAATTGATAATTGACGCGAGAACTGAAATCGAAATCCCTAAATCAAGCTGCTGTAACGATTGTGGGTGTAATAATCTCTCCCATGCAGTAATCACAATGCTGATTGCAGCGAGTAAAATCATTACGCCTTCTGCACCGCTTGAAAAGTATTCAATTTTTTCGTGTCCGTAAGGATGATTCTCATCGGGCGGTTTGGCGGCAATATAAAGCACAACGAGCATGATAATAGCGGCAACTAAATTGATAACGGATTCCATCGCGTCAGACAACAATCCGACAGAATCGGTCAACCAATAAGCGTAACTTTTCAGCGCAATAGTTGCTAACGCGGCGGCAATCGATAACCAGCCGTAACGCATCAAAGATTTTTGTTTAGTTCCCATAAATTTTTAGGTTCGCGTGTTATTGAAACAGCCGTCCAACATCCATAAACATTGCCACCGACATCAGCAACCCTAACAGCACGATACCAATTTTTTGAAAAAAGAGCTGAATTTTTTCCGACACAGGCGAGCCTTTCAGACCTTCAAGCGCGAAGAAAAACAAATGTCCGCCATCTAAGACAGGAATCGGCAACAAATTCAACACGCCCAAACTCACACTAATCAAGCCCATAAATTTCAGAAAATGCACCAGCCCCATTTCAGCAGATTGTCCCGCATATTGCGCGATACTAATTGGACCACTCAAGTTTTCGAGCGAGGCTTTGCCGACAAACATTTGCCCCATCATTTTGAGCGTTGAGGTTGAATAATGATAAGTCGTGCTAAACGCCGCAGGAATCGCGGCAAGTGGTGAAAGTGAATAATTCACTTGAAACGATTTCAATAAATTTTCAGGAATTTGTACCGACGCACCAATTTTTCCTTCGGCATTTGGCGTAAGCGTCAACGTCGTTTGCACACCGTCGCGTTCAATTATTGTTTCAATCGCTTGATTCGGATTTGCTTTGACAATATCGACCCATTGTTGCCAATCTTTCACAGCAGTTTCATTGGCGCGGAGAATCAAATCACCTTCCTTTAATCCTGCTGATTTTGCTGCGCCATTTTCAGAAGTTTTGCCAATAATCGGCTGCAACGTGGGCGAAAATAATTTAAAACCCAATTTTGCATAAAGCGCGTCAGGATTTTGCTTTTCAGTCGTGTCAATGTGCAAGGTTTTAATGGTTTGCACGTCGTCCCGATTTTTTATTTTGACAGCAATATCCGCATCGCCTTCCATCGCTGTTGAAATAATTGTAGATATTGCGTGCGTAAACGTCGGCGTTGGTTCGTCGTTAACAGAAAGAATCTCATCGCCTTCTGAAAAACCCGCACTTGCTGCGAGTGATTGCGCCGTTGGCTGCCCTAAAATGGGTCGAATTCCTATTTCACCAATAACCAGCACGCTCCAAAATAACGCAACGGCTAACACTAAATTAAAAATTGGCCCCGCCGCGACAATGGCGGTTCGAGCTAAAAGCGGTTTTTGGTTAAATGAAAAAGGTAAATCTTCTTTGCTCACTTCGCCTTCGCGTTCATCAACCATTTTGACGTAGCCACCGAGCGGAATCATCGATAAAACGTATTCGGTTGAATTGGAATTTTGTTGATAACGCCATAAAACGTTGCCGAAACCAATCGAAAAACGTAACACTTTTACGCCCGATTTTCGTGCCACCCAAAAATGTCCAAATTCATGCACTGCTACCAAAACGCCGATTGCAACAATGAAATAAAACAACGTGTGTAAAAAATTCATTAGTTCGCCAAATTTTGAATTGCTTGATTTGCAACGTTTCTAGCTTGTTTATCCGTTGCTAAAATCGTTTCTAAGCTATCGCCTTTTTGCACTGGAATCGCCTGCATGGTTTTTTCAATCACAACAGAAATATCAGTAAAACGAATTTGCTCATTTAAAAACGCCTCAACGGCAATTTCATTCGCGGCATTCAAAATCGTTGGCATCGTGCCGCCCGTTTGAATCGCTTCATAAGCCAAGCGCAAACACGGAAAACGTTGCAAATCGGCGGGTTCAAAATCCATGTGTTTGACGGCGAAAATATCAAGCGGCGATGCGCCAGATTCAAAACGCTCTGGATACGCCAGCGCGTGAGCAATCGGAATTCGCATATCGGGGCAACCCATTTGCGCTAAAACCGTGCCATCAACGTAATCGACCATCGAATGAATCACGCTTTGTGGATGCAAAACGACTTGAATTTGCTCAGGTTTCATATTGAATAACAGACAGGCTTCAATCATTTCCAAACCTTTATTCATCATGGTTGCCGAATCGACTGAAATCTTTTTGCCCATGTCCCAATTTGGATGGGCGACGGCTTGCGCGGGCGTAACTTGCGACAATTCGTCCAGCGGCATCGTGCGAAAAGGGCCACCCGATGCCGTCAACAAAATTCGTCGCACTCCTTTTGCCGTTGCACCCGTTTGATACGCCGCTGGCATACATTGAAAAATGGCGTTGTGTTCGCTATCAATTGGCAAAAGTTGTGCGCCTGATTTTTCAACCGCATTCATGAAAATATCGCCCGACATCACGAGAGCTTCTTTATTAGCGAGCAAAACCGTTTTACCCGCTTGCGCTGCCGCCAATGTTGGCAATAATCCCGCCGCGCCGACAATTGCCGCCATCACGGAATCCACATTTTGCAAGGTCGAAACTTCAACCAGTGCATCTGTACCTGTTAAAACTTTCAAATTTTCTAACGGTGAATTTTCAATTTTGGTTTTGAATTCTGCCGCTTTTTGTTCATCAACAATCACCACGACTTCGGGCGAATGGTCTAAACATTGTTCATAAAGTGCGTCGATATTTTTGTTTGCGGTCAATGCGACAACTTTGTACAAATTCGGATGCCGCGCCACAACATCCAATGTACTCACACCGATTGAACCTGTTGCGCCTAAAATGCAAATGCCTTTCATGAAAATAATCCGACAGATTCTAAATAAATTCCCGCGTAAAACAGCGGAATCGCAGCACATAAACTGTCAACGCGATCCAAAATTCCGCCATGTCCAGGTAATAACGAACCGCTATCTTTTGCATCGGCACGACGTTTCACCACGCTAAAAAATAAATCGCCATAAATTGAAATCAACACTGTCAAAATCGAAAGCAAAATGAAATCGGCAATAATCATCGCCTCTTGGAATTGCATAATCAAAACCAAAATTCCCGCGCAAATCACCGAACTTCCTAACGCTCCGTACATTCCTTCAACCGTTTTTCCTGGGCTAATTTCAGGCGATAATTTTGTTTTGCCCCATTTTTTACCTGTGAAAAATGCGGCAATATCTGCCACCCAAATTAACACGAGGAAATAAAGCGTCATTTCTGAACCAAAAAAAGCGCGTAACCGTGACAAAAACATCCAGCTCATGAGCAACACAAACCAGCCAATCAACGCTTGTTTGAATGGCGACAATTCGAGTTTTAATGCGCCTTCGGGTGAATTGCGAATCACCATCATCGTCAATACCCAAAATAAAACCGCTGGCAATGCTAACCATTCCAAAATGCCCGATTGATTGCGAATATCTTCCATCACGAATTTGAATTTTTCGGCTAAATAATCCATCACTGGAGCTAACGCTTCCAGCAAATACGTCCATAAATGAATGAACAACATCGCACCAATCAGCGACGCGAAAAAAAGTCCGCGTTTTTTAATGTTGGTGACTTTGGTGAGATTTAACCATTCGTTTGCACCGAGAAGCACAATGACAGCGATTAACAATGAAAAGTAACTCGACGGAAGTTCAAACACCGCTAAAACCACCAACGTGGCGAGCAATGTTGCGGTAATAA
>CAZLGN010000175.1:3271-4655 GCA_964558865.1 uncultured Methylomagnum sp. | reverse complement strand
ATATTTCGCAACTTGCCGACACGTTTGTAAAAGATCCGCGTGAAATAGTTAAAACAGGCGATGTTGTAACCGTCACCGTTACTGAAATTGACGCGGCACGCAAACGGATTGCGTTGACCATGAAAAGTGCAATTGAGCCGAATGTCGCAAAATTTGAACCACGAAAAGTAGAATCTGCGTCGAAAGTGAAATCACAACCGCCGTTGCAAAATAAACTCATGGCAAATGCGTTTGCGAAAGCATTGAAAAAATAGGAGTTGTTCCAACTCTGTGGATACGATTATTTCGATAAGCCAGCAACACCTTGTCGTAAAAGAGGTTGCTCAAAATAGTTAAACCATAAATCCACAGAGTTGAAACACCTCCCTTTGGTTTATCAACACGCGAGTTAAAAGAAATTGAAAAATTAGTGAACTCTCACCAACAGGAAATCACAAATGCTTGGCACAAACACTTTCCAAACTGAAATTTTAGGTATTTCAAAACACGGTTTTTGGTTACTACTCGACGAACAAGAAGAATTATTTGTCTCGTTTCTAAATTTCCCCTGGTTTCGCAAAGCCTCTGTCGAACAAATTTTTGCTCTCGAACGACCCCAACCGCATCATCTTTATTGGTCAGATTTAGATATTGATTTGGACGTGAATTCAATTCGACATCCTGAACAATTTCCGTTAATTTCAATCTAAAATTTCAAACTCACAAAACAGGAATCCAACATGACAACCCCAACAACTTTAAAACCCGCCACTGAATTACGAAACAACGATTAAAATAAACGCAGACACTTTTTCTCATTCACCGAAAAAAAACGATATGACCACAATCAAACGCCACGAAATTATTTTTATCGACGCAAACGTTACAGATGCACAATCGCTTATTGCTGACATTTCGCCTGACATCGAAACCGTTTTGCTCAACGACAAAACCAACGTTATCAATCAAATTGCCGCTGCGTTAGATGGACGACAAAATCTTGATGCCATTCACATTGTTTCGCACGGCGCGGCAGGTGAATTAGCCTTTGCCAACGGTTCACTCAATAACACCAACGTTGACGATTATGCCCAACAATTAAAACGCATCGGCAACGCACTCAGCGCAAACGGCGATTTGTTGTTATACGGTTGCGACGTGACAAAAGGGGATGCTGGATTAGCATTTATCAACCAACTTTCAACGCTCACAGGCGCGGATGTGGCGGCATCGAATGATTTAACTGGCAATGGTGGCGATTGGAATTTGGAAGTAGAAACTGGCGTTGTTGATGTTTCATCCATTGTGGCTAAAAGTTATCGATATGCTTTAGCCGCAGATACAACTGCGCCAGTTTTAACTGGATTAACCTTTCCTTCTACAGTAGATACAAATTCAGCAACAA
>CAZLGN010000175.1:0-3171 GCA_964558865.1 uncultured Methylomagnum sp. | reverse complement strand
CAAAAAACTACTCCGCTACTGACCTTGCTAATTTAGGTATTAAAACCAGTTTTACTATTGCTGGTTCAGGGCAGTCAGACACAACGCCACCAGTTTTAACTGGATTAACCTTTCCTTCTACAGTAGATACAAATTCAGCAACAAACAATAAAATTAGTTTTAAAGTAGATGCAACCGATGATAATTCTGGTATTCGTTATGTCATAGTCAATCTTGATAAATCAATTACAACCAGTCAGTGGGCTTACGGCAAAAATAGTTTTCAATTTAATGGAGATAATCAGAGTTATTTACTTGCCATAGGTGACGTTGGTGATGTGGTCGATGGTGGTTCAGTGCTGTCATACAGTAAAACAGGAACCTTTAATGTTACTTCTGTTGAAGTGAATGATTTGGCGGGAAATTCAAAAAACTACTCCGCTACTGACCTTGCTAATTTAGGTATTAAAACCAGTTTTACAGTTACAGATGGCAAAACAATTACACCGCCGACAAATCACACACCAACTGGCAGCCTGTATATCAACGGTGCTTTTCAAAACACTGCTAAACAAGGGCAATCATTAAGTGCCGATACAAGCTACATTTCAGACAGTGATGGCTTAGGTTCATTTAGTTATCAATGGTTGCGTGGTGGTTATGCGATTAGTGGCGCAACCAGTTCTTCTTACACGCTCAGTTCCAGTGATGTGAATAACAACATCAGCGTGAAAGTCAGTTACACCGATGGCGCAAACAACAAAGAAAGTGTCACCAGTTCGAGTGTGACGGTTTCTGCCCCTGCAAATTCACCTGTTTCTGGCAGCGTTTATATCAACGGCACAGCTCAACAAGGTGAATATCTCGAAGCAGACACCAGTTATCTTTCAGATGGTAACGGACTCGGCTCATTTAGTTATCAATGGTTGCGTGGTGGCTATACGATTAGTGGTGCAAATCAGTATTACTACACGCTCAGTTCCAGTGATGTGAATAACAACATTAGCGTGAAAGTGAGTTACACCGATGGCGCAAACAACAAAGAAAGTGTGACCAGTAGCACAACGAAAACAATCCAGCCAATTTACACGCCCCCCGTTTTACCGACTTACGAATTAACTACCGATTACGACAATGTTGATGAAGGTGAAACAGCTTATTTTCATTTGGCAACAACAAACGTTGCTGAAGGCACAGAAATTCCTTTTGATTTTAGCGGCACGATTTCAGACAGCGATACGTTTGGAAGTTTGCCAGCTCCGAGTTTTTACGTTGAAGCGGATGGTACTGCGACGATTGCAGTGAGTTTTAAAAATGACAATCTCACTGAAGGCGCGGAAACCTTAACCGCTGCATTTTACGATGCAAATTATAATCTCCAAACGGCAACCATTACGGTAAACGATACGAGCATTAAACCTAATCCAATCCAACATCCACACACGGGCAGTGTTTTAATTTATGGCACCGCGACACAAGGCGAAACGCTCAGTGTGGAGACGGGTTATATTTCGGACGCTGACGGTTTAGGTTCATTTAGTTATCAATGGCTAAAAAATGGCGCACCAATTAGCGGCGCAACACAGTATTATTACTCGCTCACTTCAAATGATGTCGGCAAAGCTATCAAAGTAAAAGTCAGTTACACAGACGGCTTAGGCAAAGTGGAAACTGAAACCAGTGGTGCGACAAACGTCGTTGAACCGCTCGAAAAACTTCCGACTTACGCGCTCAGTGTTGATACGAAAACAGTAAATGAAGGCGCGACGGTTACATTTAAACTCGTGACTGAAAATGTTGCCGAAGGTTCAAATGTCGCATTTAAATTGGGCGGCACGATTTCAAACGCGGACGTTTTAGGCGGTTTATCAACGGGAAATTTTGTGGTGGAATCGGACGGCACAGCGACGTTGCCTGTTAAATTTTTAGCAGATAACTTCACCGAAGGTACAGAAGAAACATTAACGGCGACATTGCAAAATGACAGCAGCAAAAAAGTAACGGTGACAGTAAAAGACACCAGCCTAACGCCCGTTGCCGTGCAACATCCTCACACTGGCACAATCACCATCAGCGGTAATGCCACCGAAGGCAAACAATTAACCCTTCAAAATACCTTAAAAGATACCGACGGTTTAGGCACGTTCAGTTATTCGTGGCTAAGAAATGGCGCAGTGATTAGCGGTGCAAATCAAGCAAATTACACTCTAAAAAATACCGATGTTGGTAAAGCCATCAGCGTCACCACCAGTTACATCGACGGTTTAGGAAAATTGGAAACCGAAACCAGCATGGCGACTGATTTAATTGCCGCGAAAATTCAACTACCGACTTACGCATTAACCGTTGATAAAACGACTACGAATGAAAATAACATCGTGATATTTAAATTAACCACGACGAATGTGGCGAAAGATACCGAAGTGGCTTTTGATTTTGGCGGCACGATTTCAGATGCGGATGTGTTGGGTGGTTTATCAACGAGCAGCTTTTTTGTTGGCACAGACGGCACAGCGACGTTACCGATAAAATTTTTAAACGATAATACGACCGAAGGTGTAGAAACTTTAACTGTAACATTAAATGACCAAATTGCCACAGTGACGGTAAAAGACACCAGCCTCACACCAAAATTACCCAACAATAAACCCACAGGCGATGCTGTTATCAAAGGTATGCTGGCAGAAAAACAAATTTTAACCATTGAAAATTCAATCACTGACGAAGATGGTTTAGGTGCATTCAAATATCAATGGTTGCGTGACGGCAAAACGATTAGCAAAGCCAACCAAGATAGTTACACGTTAATCCAAGCGGATATTGGCAAAAAAATCAGCGTCAAAGTTAGTTACACCGATAAGTTAGGCACGCCAGAAAATGTAACCAGCTCTGCAACGGAAATCGTGAAAGTATTTGACGAAAATAAAGGCTACGATAAAAAAGCCGTTATTTTGAGCGGCGATAAATTGATAGGCGGTGAAAAGAATGACACGTTGACGGGCAATGTGGGCAAAGATGAATTACTCGGCAAAGCGGGCAACGATAAACTGATTGGATTGGGCGGCAACGATACGTTAATCGGTGAAAGTGGAAACGATGATTTGAGCGGTGGCGAAGGCTTAGATTCATTAAGTGGCGGCAGTGGCAATGATTTGTTAGACGGTGGAAACGGTAACGACACATTGCAAGGCG
>CAZLGN010000174.1:0-4708 GCA_964558865.1 uncultured Methylomagnum sp. | reverse complement strand
ATTCAATACTCAAACAATCTGCTAAAACTTACGCTATCGATTCATGGGGCGACGGCTATTTTTCAATCAATCAAAACGGAAACGTTTGCGTCAAACCGTGTGCAGATAAAAATATCGAAATCGATTTACATGAAGTCGCGCAATCATTAAACGACAAAAATTTGTCGTTACCTGTTTTGGTGCGTTTCATCGATATTTTGAAAGATCGCACCACGCGCTTGGATTTAGCCTTTCAAAAAGCGCGTGAAACTTTGAGTTATCAAGGCAGTTATACGCCCGTTTATCCTATAAAAGTTAATCAACAACGTAAAGTTGTCGAAGGCATTTTAGCGGCTGAAAATATCGGTTTAGAAGCAGGCAGCAAACCTGAATTACTGGCGATTATGGCGTTATCAAAATCAAAAAACGGCGTAATTGTTTGTAACGGTTACAAAGACCGTGCTTATATTCGATTAGCGTTAATCGGTTTGAAAATGGGGCTGAATGTTTATTTAGTGATTGAAAAACCGCTGGAACTTGAATTGATTATTGAGGAAGCCGCGAAATTAAATGTGATGCCACAAATGGGCGTTCGAATTCGTTTGTCGAGTATCAGTGCGGGAAAATGGCAAAACAGCGGCGGCGAAAAATCAAAATTTGGTTTGCACGCGCATGAATTGTTGCAACTCATTGAACGTTTAAAACAATGCGACAAGCTCGAAACGTTAAAGCTCATGCACTTTCACATGGGTTCACAAATCGCCAACATTCACGATATTAAAGTTGCACTTAAAGAAGCGGGGCAGTTTTATGTTGAATTCCATCGTTTAGGCGCGAAAATTCAAATTGTTGATGCAGGCGGCGGTTTAGGCGTGGATTACGATGGTAGCAAATCACGCCGCGAATCATCGATAAATTACAGTTTGAACGAATACGCGCTAAACATTGTGCGTGGATTTGCAGAAGTTTGTGCTGAAAAAAATGTGCCACAACCTGATATTTTTACCGAATCGGGACGTGCAATGACCGCGCATCACGCGGTTTTAATTAGTGACGTGACAGACATTGAATCGATTTATCGCAATGAAATAGAATTACAAAAATTGCCGCGAATTCAAAATTCCGTCGAAGCCTATCACGACGCGCATTTTAATCTGTCTCAAGCGCGTGAAAAATTTGCCCAAGACCAGTGTTCACTGACCGATTTGGCAAAAGCTGAAAATGTTTACTCGCTGTTGTGTCAAAAAATTCAAACGCAATTGAATCCACAAAATCAAAGTGAAGAAACGATTTTGGATGAATTAAACGAAAAATTGGCAGACAAAATTTTCTGTAATTTTTCGTTGTTTCAATCGTTGCCAGACGTGTGGGGAATTGACCAAGTTTTTCCAATTATGCCGATTCACCGATTGAATGAATCGCCCACGCGCCGCGCCGTGATTCAAGATTTAACTTGCGATTCCGACGGGCGAATTGATTGTTATATTGACGGGCAGAATTTAGAAAACACGTTGCCGATTCATGAAATTGACTCGGAAAAACCCTATTTAATTGGCTTTTTCATGTTGGGCGCATATCAAGAAATTTTGGGCGATATGCACAATTTATTCGGTGACACGCATTCAATTAACATTAAACTCGATAACGATGGCTACCATTTTGAAGATTTACAAGAAGGCGAAGATGTGTCGGAACTGCTGGATTATGTTCACATTAGCAGCGATGAATTGATGCAAGCGTATCGGGAAAAATTGGCGGCAAGCAACTTGACCGACGTTGAAAAACAAACCTACGAAACCGAATTACTTGCAGGTTTAAATTCTTATACTTACTTGGCGAAATAACGATGCAATTTTGGCTAATGAAAGCAGAACCGAGTGTGTTTAGTATAGACAATTTGGCGCAATGTCCAAATCAAACTGAACCGTGGGAAGGCGTGCGAAATTATCAAGCGCGTAATTTTATGCGCGAAATGGAATGCGGGGATTTAGCGTTTTTTTATCATTCCAGTTGTAAAGAAATCGGCATTGTCGGCATAGTTAAAATTGTGAAAGCCGCCTACATTGATGACAGTTTGTTTGACAAGAAAAGCCCGTATTTTGACGCAAAAAGCACGCTTGAAAAGCCGAGATGGTGCTGTGTAGATGTACAGTTAGTTGAAAAATTTGAACGCACAATTACGTTGCAGGAATTGAAAACGAAAGTGGAATTGGCAGATTTTCAGTTAATACAGCCTGGAAATCGCTTATCAATTTTGCCCGTAACAGAAATACAGTGGGAATCTATTTTGCAATAAACGTCAAAACCCGCTAAAAAGTAGCCTAATTTTAAAACTTACGATACGCAATTATGTCTATAAAACTCGGCATGGTCATGGATTCCATCGACCAAATCAACATCAAAAAAGACACCAGTTTCGCTATGTTGCTTGAAGCACAAGCACGCGGCTGGGAATTACATTACATGGAATTGGGTGATTTATTTTTACGAAACGGCAAAGCGTTTGCGCGAACTCGAATCGTAAAAGTTGAACGTAATTCGACAAAATGGTTTGAATTTATCGCCGAAAAAACGATTCCCCTTGACGAACTTAATGTGATTTTAATGCGTAAAGACCCGCCTTTTGATAGCGAGTTTCTTTATGCTACCTACATTTTAGAGCAAGCAGAGCATGCAGGCGTTTATGTGGTGAATAAGCCGCAATCGCTGCGTGATGCAAATGAAAAATTATTTACAGCGTGGTTTCCACAATGTTGTGCCGAAACGCTGGTTTCACGGAATTCACATCAAATCCGCGAATTTTTATATGAACAACACGATATTATTCTCAAACCGCTTGATGGCATGGGCGGTACGTCAATTTTTCGTTTGCGTTTAGATGACCCAAATATCAGTGTCATTTTAGAAACCATGACGGATTACAATCAGCGTTTCATTATGGCGCAACGCTATTTGCCTGCGATTAAAGACGGCGATAAGCGGATTTTAGTCGTGAACGGCGTGGCAATTCCATTCGCGCTAGCACGAATTCCACAACAAGGCGAAACACGCGGAAATTTAGCGGCGGGTGGTCGGGCGGAAGGTCGTCCGTTGACAGAGCGTGATAAATGGATTGTGAGCCAGGTCGCACCCACTTTGAAAGCGAAAGGTTTAATTTTTGTCGGTTTAGATGTGATTGGCGACACACTGACCGAAATCAATGTCACCAGCCCAACCTGTGTACAAGAATTAGACGCGCAATTCGGTTTGAACATCGCGGGAATTTTGATGGATCACATTGCGGAGACGTTGGCGTAAATGGTATTTTTTGGAATTTTAACGGTTGTCATCGCGCTACATATTGCGTTGTTTAGTGTGGTGAATTTCAAAGATTCGCCGCATGAACAACCGCCACAATCCGTGATTGAAGTCTCGTTTATTTCCAAATCTGCGCCGATTAAAGCTAAACAAAATGATAACGTTATTGTCGAAAGCCAACCCGTTGCACCTCCTCTGCCTGAACCGATTAAACCGATTGAAAAGAAAATTGCAAAACCGATTGAAAAAAAATCAATCGTGCAACCTGTTGAAGTCAAAAAAGAGTTTCCGAAACCAAAAATTTTGACAGTTCAAAAATCTGATTTAGTTGTTGAAAAAGTAGATAAACCGAAACATTTCGAAAAGAAAATAGAACCGCCTAAAAAAGTGGTTGAATTACCAAAAGAAAAACCGCGTTTATCGCTCGAATCGATACAACAACAAATTTCGCAAGTTGGTACCGAAGTTCGTCAGCAACAAGTCAGTGAACGCGATAAGTACATCAATCAATTCAGTTCGAAAGTGAAACGCATCGGGCAATCGATTTATGACCGTGGCACGTTACCAGCGGGAACCTTAACGACATTTGTTGAAATCAACGCTGATGGAACAATCAAAAATTTCAAAATCACCCGTTCATCAGGTAACAAAAAATTGGATAGTGCAGTTGAAAATATGGTTTATTCTGCTGCGCCCTACTCGGCATTACCATTTCAATTACAAAATGAAGCTAGCACGCTTACTTTTACAAGAAATTGGGAATTTTATGGTGATTAAAAATTGTCGGCTTGAAATAGAAACAGGCGATTGTTAAATTGCCGCATCCTTAAAACTAATGGTTCAAAAAATGTTAAAAATTTACAACACCCTTACTCGTTCAAAAGAAGTTTTCACTCCGCGCGTTGTCGGCAAAGTCGGTTTATATGTTTGCGGTATGACAGTTTATGATTATTGCCATGTTGGTCACGCTCGCGTGATGGTTGTTTTCGATACCGTTGTGCGGTATTTGCGTTATTTAAATTACGACGTGACGTATGTTCGCAATATCACCGACATTGATGACAAAATTATTCATCGTGCAAACGAAAACGGTGAAGATTTTCACGCGCTAACGGAACGATTTATTGAAGCAATGCACGAAGATGAACGCGCATTGTTGGTTTTGCCACCTGATATTGAACCTCGCGCCACCTCTTCAATCGCTGACATTATTGCCATGATTGAAAAACTAATTACCAACGATTTTGCGTATATTGGCACAAATGGTGACGTGTTTTATGCGGTCGAAAAATTCAAAAATTACGGTCAATTGTCGGGTAAAAATTTAGACGATTTACAAGCTGGTGAACGGGTTGATGTAGATTTAGCGAAACGGAATCCGATGGATTTTGTGTTATGGAAAATGGCAAAAGAAGGCGAACCATTTTGGGAA
>CAZLGN010000173.1:0-4788 GCA_964558865.1 uncultured Methylomagnum sp. | reverse complement strand
GAGTTTTTGCTGCTTTAATCGTAATTTCTTCTCCAGACTGCGGATTACGCCCTTTGCGCTCTGCTCTTTCTTTTACAGAAAACGTTCCAAAACCCACCAAAGCGACCGCATCGTTTGCCGCTAATGCTTTTGTAACTGCGCCAATAAAACCATCTAAAGCACGTCCTGCGTCTGCCTTAGTCAATTTTGCCGATTCTGCAATTTCACTGATTAATTCCGATTTATTCATGATTCCCCCTAAGGAAGTTATTTTTTAAATTTAAGTTAGCAAAATGCCATGTTCACCCGTTTCAGCACCGCTTGAAACGGGGCTATTTATAACAACGCCCCGCTAACCCTGTCAAGCAATAAAACCGTTACAGACTTTGAATTCTGTGGCTTTCACGGCTTTTTAATGTGCAGTTGCCCGTGGTGAATTTTTTTTCGGAGATTCTATTTTCTGCGGGCTAATCAAATCAATAGCAAGTGGTTGACGCGGAACAGGTTGATATTGCAACGCAATTTCCAAAACTTCATCAATCCAACGCACGGGTTTAATCACTAGGTTTTGCTTAATGTTCTCTGGTATTTCGACCAAATCTTTTTCGTTGTCTTTTGGAATAATAACTGTCGTAATCCCGCCACGATGCGCTGCGAGTAGCTTCTCTTTTAAACCACCAATACCCAAAACTTCACCGCGCAACGTAATTTCGCCTGTCATAGCAACCGATGCTTTGACGGGAATTTTCGTCAGTGCAGACATAATCGCGGTACACATTCCAATTCCCGCGCTAGGTCCATCTTTTGGCGTTGCTCCTTCAGGAACGTGAACGTGAATATCCTTATTTTGAAACCACTCATCTTCAATGCCAAAAACTTCGGCGCGACTACGAACTACCGTCATTGCTGCGGCAATCGATTCTTTCATGACATCGCCTAATTTCCCCGTTGTTGAATACTTGCCTTTGCCGTTAATGACCGCCGTTTCAATCGTCAGTAATTCGCCGCCTACCGAAGTCCACGCTAAACCCGTGACACAACCGATTTGATCTTTTTCTTCTGCCAAACCGTAGCTGTAACGTTGCACACCTAAATAATCGTTCAAATTTTTAGTGGTGATTTTAATTTTGGTTTTGCGCGGCTTGAGTAGTAAATCTTTCACTACTTTGCGGCAAATTTTAGAAACATCGCGCTCCAAATTTCGCACACCCGCTTCGCGCGAATAATAACGAATCATGTCGCGCACAGTATCTTCAGCAATATCGATTTCTTTGGCTTTTAAACCATTTTCTTTAATTTGTTTTGGAATCAAATAACGCAACGCAATGTTGATTTTTTCGTCTTCGGTATAACCCGCCAAACGAATCACTTCCATTCTGTCGAGCAGGGCAGGGGGAATATCCATCGTGTTTGCGGTTGCCACGAACATCACGTCAGATAAATCGACATCGACATCTAAATAGTGATCCAAAAAAGCGTTATTTTGTTCTGGATCTAACACTTCCAATAATGCTGACGCAGGATCGCCGCGTGAATCGGTTGCCATTTTGTCGATTTCATCAAGCAAAAACAGTGGATTTTTGACTTTTACTTTCGATAAACTTTGGATGATTTTGCCAGGCATCGCGCCAATATACGTCCGTCGATGTCCACGAATCTCCGCTTCATCCCTTACGCCGCCTAATGCCATTCGAACGTAAGTGCGATTCGTGGCGCGGGCAATCGATTCACCTAACGACGTTTTACCAACCCCTGGCGGTCCAACTAAACATAAAATAGGACCTTTCAATTTCTCAACGCGCTGTTGAACTGCGAGATATTCTAAAATGTGTTCTTTGACTTTTTCTAAGCCGTAATGTTCTTCGTTCAAAATCGCTTCAACGGCGGCGAGTTCTTTTTGAACGTCGGTTTTTTTATTCCAAGGCACATTTACAAGCCATTCAATATAGTTACGAACAACTGCCGATTCTGCGGACATAGGTGACATTTGTTTGAGTTTTTTTAATTCATCCAAAGCCTTTGTTTTCGCTTCTTCAGGCATTTCAGCTTCGTCGATTTTTTTGGTTAGCAAATCAATTTCCGTCGCCGCGTCATCCATATCACCTAATTCTTTGTGAATCGCTTTGATTTGTTCATTTAAGTAGTATTCCCGCTGATTTTTTTCCATTTGTTCTTTGACGCGAACGCGAATCCGTTTTTCGGTTTCTAATAAATCGACTTCGCCTTCCATAAACGCCATCAATGACTCCAAACGCTTACCAATATCGAAGGTTTCCAACAACATTTGTTTATCGGATACTTTTAAATTGATATGTGCTGCCATTGTGTCAGCTAAACGGCTAGCATCATCGATTTCAGTAAGGGCATTTAAGACTTCAGGTGGAATTTTGTTGTTGAGTTTGACGTAATTTTCAAACGAATTTAATGCAGTACGTTCCAAAATAGCCTTTTCTGAAATCAGCATATCGTAGGTTTCATCAACCTCTTCAACTTTTGCACACAAAAAACCGTTGTGACGTTCGTAACTATGCACGATGCAGCGTTGTTCGCCTTCCATTAAAACTTTTACAGTTCCATCAGGAAGTTTGAGCATTTGTAACATATTCGACAACGTGCCGATTTCATACAAATCTTCGATTTCGGGTGCATCAACTTCAGGCGATTTTTGCGCTACAAGCAACACCTGATTGTTATCTTTAATGGCGTTGTTGAGTGCGTCAATCGATTGATCCCGCCCGACAAAAAGGGGAATCACCATATTGGGATAAACCACCACGTCACGCAATGGCAGTACGGGAATAAGCGTAAATTCAGTCATTATTATTACCATGTGAAAAATGAAAATTGAAATCGTTTGAAACTATGGGGCAACACTGCCCGAAAAACAAGCCGTTAATCGCGTTATACTGCCAAAATTATCCATCATCGAGTTATCGACATTATCATGAACAAACTAAAAACAAAGCCCATTCATCTGCTACGCGGCGAACAAGCAGAACAACAAGCCTGTGATTTCTTGATTTTACAAGGATTGATATTGATTGAACGCAATTTTCGTTGCCCGCATGGTGAACTGGATTTAGTCATGAAAGACGGTGCCGCGTTAGTCATTGTGGAAGTGCGTTATCGTAAAAATGCGAAATTTGGTTCTGCGATAGAAAGCGTGACTCACTCAAAGCAAATGAAATTGATTGCTGCAACAGAAGTGTATTTGAATACCTTGCAAAACAATGAATTGATGCCGATACGTTTTGATGTGGTGGGAATTTTGGGGGACGGCGATTTGCAATGGATAAAAAATGCGTTTGAAGCGTATTGAGGACGGATTAAAAATCCGCCCTACAGATATTTTAACCTGAGTTTTTAGACTTTTTATTGTGCAGCGTTGTTTTGCTAACAACGGCAACTGTTACAGGTTTTGTTGTTGATTTTTGACCTTTTGAGCTAGATTTTTTCTCAGCTAACGCTTTGTTATTTGCAGAAATCTTTTGCGACAATTCGGCAATGTGATTCGGTATTTTTACAGATTTACCTTTCACATTATCTTTGTTTTTTGATGCCAGACTAACCGATTTTTTATTATGCTTGTCGTTTTTATCGGATTTTTGAGCAGTCAATAAGGCTTTCACGCTTTGTTTCGATTCCACTTTTGCAATGATTTTAATCGGTTCAGCTTTCGCTTTATGACTTACAACGATGGGTTTTGGGGCAAAATAAACTGCCGTACTTTCATCATCGCTTTCATTGAAACTTTCAGAAATCCATTGTTCAAATGGCAATTGCGCTAAATTTTCTTTGAATGATTCAGCTTTTGCGACAGGAATTAACAATCGTCTTGGTCCTGCTCCTTCTGGAGCCGTTTTGGACTTACTGAAACCTGGATTCAGTTTCATGAAATCATGCAACGTCATATTTGCCATTTCAGCAGCTTTGTTCAAATTCAACTGCGAATCTAATTTCACCACTTCAAAATACGGTTTATTTGGAATGTGATGCAAATTGACATTGTACTCATCAGCGTTAGCAAAAATTTTCGCAATCGCCAATAAACGTGGCACATAATTCGCCGTTTCATCAGGCATTCTCAATGACCAATAATCTGTCGGTAAATTACGACCTTCATTGTGTTCAATCGATTTTTTAACGTTGCCTTTGCCCCAATTGTATGAGGCAAGAGCCAATAACCAATCGCCATCAAACGTTTCGCTGAGTTGCTTCAAATAAGTCGTGGCAGCTTTCGTGGAAGCGTAAATATCACGACGACCGTCATACCACGAGTTTTGTTGTAATCCGAACATTCGACCCGTTGCAGGCATAAATTGCCATAATCCTGACGCATCAACGCGAGAATTCGCATCTGGTACAAACGCACTTTCCACAACGGGCAATAACGCTAATTCGCCTGGGATATTTTTTGCCTCAACTTCGTCGAGAATCAAATGTAAGTACGGTTCGGCGCGATGTTGAATGGTGTTCAACGCTTGTGGGTGATTCAAATACCAATCGATTTCACGGTCAATCCGTTCATTTTCGATTTTGGGTAACGAATATAAAGAAAGAAGTCTTGCCCAAACCGTGTCCTTATGAGACTCAGCGGTTTTGTTAACTTCCGCTTTATTTATCGGTTGGTAATTTTGATAGTAGCGATCAACATAGGCGTTATCTGGTTCAGGAGCGAATTCGTTAACGGTGAGTGCATCTTTAGCATTTTGCGAACAACCCGCTGCCGTTAGTGTCATCAACATCACTAATAAATTAACGTGTCTGTTTAGTTTTACTGGCATCATTTGACCTTTGTAGTTACGAAGT
>CAZLGN010000172.1:0-4814 GCA_964558865.1 uncultured Methylomagnum sp. | reverse complement strand
AGGCGCGACAGGTGAAAAATTCGTAAATTTGTGGATGCACAACGGTTTTGTGCGAATCAACGAAGAAAAAATGTCGAAATCCCTCGGTAACTTTTTCACCGTCCGCGAAGTGTTAAAACAATATCGCCCTGAAATTATTCGTTTCTTTATTTTGTCGAGTCATTATCGCAGTCCGTTAAACTATTCTGACGAATCATTGAATGATGCGGCAGCAGGTTTGACAAGACTTTATACTGCATTGCGTGACATTGAAATCGTCGAAACTGACATTGATTCGGAGTTCAAAGCTCGCTTTGAAAACGCGATGAATGACGATTTTAATACGCCCGTTGCATTAGCGGTTTTGTTTGATGTGGCGCGTGAACTCAATAAAACGAAATCACCAGTTTTAGCGGCAACGTTGAAATCACTTGCTAGCGTTTTAGGTTTGTTGCAAGACAATCCAGAACATTATTTGAAAGGTGAAAACGAGGACGACGCAGAAATTGAACAACAAATTCAAGCGAGAATTGATGCAAAAAAAGCCAAAAATTGGGCGTTAGCCGATAAAATTCGGGATGATTTGAAAGCTAAAAACGTAATTTTGGAAGACTCACCTGATGGTTCGACAAAGTGGCGTAGAGAATAAATCAGCAACAAAAAAACGCGACTTTTTAGGGGCGCGTTTTTTGTATTCTTCTGAAACGAAAAAATCCCAGCTACGCTTTCAAACTAAGAGTTTTGGTAGCACGATTAGTATCTATTACGTTGCTGCCGTTGTGAATCGATGTCACGCCGTTGCTGATCTATTTGCTGCTGCATTTGCTGCTGCTGACGATCACTCTGCATTTTTTGATTCCACTGATCCTGACTACGCTGTCTCTCCTGTTCGTACTGCTGCATTCGATTCTGTTGATCTTGCTCCCACTGATCAGCATTCGCTGAGAATGCCATTGTCAGCATAGTTGCTGCCATAAAAATTACTTTTTTCATAAAAATATCCAAATTTAAAAACGTTAAAAACCTTAAAAATTGATGTCAGAGAATTCTAAGTTTTCACTGCTACTGCTACAATCATCAAAACGTAGTACCACTACCCTTGTTTGTATCACTTCTATGAAAATCAATGAAAAAATCCGTTTTATGCGTGAATCTAAAAATTGGACACAAGCCGATATGGCTGAAAAATTAAATATGTCTGTTGGTGGCTATCGTAAAATTGAGCAAGGTCAATCAAAAGCCGACCACCATAAACTTGAACGATTTGCACTGCTATTCGATGTCGATTTACTTGAGTTAATGTCTTTGGGTGATGGTCACGTTATTTTCATCGGCGATAGCAATCATTCACTTTGCAATGTCATTGGCTCATCAGCCGAAATCGCGTTTGAAATACAAAAATTGCAAATGACAATTACACACAAAGACGAAACGATTGAGCAATTACGAAATGAAATTGGCTTGTTAAAAGAAGTCATCGAATTGATGAAGCGTTAATGCGCGTTCATTCACAAATTGAAATTCGCGGCATTGTTCAAGGTGTTGGATTTCGTCCATTTATTGCACGTTTAGCGACGCGCTTTGCACAAAACGGTTGGATTAAAAACACCTCTTTGGGCGTGTTAATTTCAATCGAAGGCTCACAAATTCAACAACAAGAATTCCTCGCTACACTTCAAACCGAATTACCGCCATTTGCTGAAATTCACGACTTAAAAATCACTGCCCTGCCCTTAGCCAATTTTGAAAAATTTGAAATTGTGCAAAGTGTCGCCGATTCGCAAATCGCTGCTTTTTCATTGCCCGATATTGCCACTTGCCCCGAATGTGTCGAAGATATTTTTAATCCACAAAGCCGTTATTTTCGTTATCCATTCACCAGTTGTTGTAGTTGTGGCGCACGTTATAGTATCGCTACGCGCCAACCGTACGACCGCGAAAATACCAGCATGGCAGAATTTAAACTCTGCACCGATTGCCAAAATGAATATCAAACAATGGACAATCGCCGTTTTCATGCCCAAACGTTAGCATGTGAAAAATGCGGTATTCAACTTCGTTTTTTAGACAAATTTGGCGATGTTTTAGCAGAAAAAGATGCCGCATTAAAACGGGCGGTTGAGCAATTGAAAGCAGGAAAAATCATTGCATTGAAAGGCATTGGCGGTTATCAATTGATTGTCGATGCCACAAATCAAAACGCTGTCGAACGTCTGCGCGAACGTAAAAAACGCCCAATGAAACCGTTTGCGTTGATGGTTTCAAATTTCGCCGCAGCGCAAACACTTTGTGACATTTCTGAACTCGAACAAACTGCCCTCACTTCGTCCGCCGCGCCAATTGTTTTATTGAAACGACGTGAACCTTTTTTTGCAATATCTGAAGCGGTCGCGCCACAGCAATCACTGCTCGGCGTGATGTTAGCGTATTCGCCGTTGCATCATTTATTGTTACACGATTTAGGTTTGCCAATTGTTGCGACAAGTGGCAATCGCTCTAACGAACCGATTTGCATAGATGACACGCAAGCGTTAGAAAATTTAGCGGATATTGCCGATTATTTTTTGATTCATAATCGTGAAATTTTGCGTCCATTAGACGATTCGATTGTGCGTGAAATCAACGGAAAAATAACGGTTTTACGTCGTGCGCGAGGGTTTGCACCGTTACCAATTAAATTAAATCCCTCCCCGCCCCAATTTTCAAGGGGGGAGAAAGTGCTTGCCGTTGGTGGACAAATGAAAAACACCATTGCAATTACTCATAAAAATCAAGCAATTTTGAGTCAACATTTGGGCGATTTAGATTCAGAAGCGACGCGCCACCAATTTCAAAAAACGCTGGCGGATTTGCAAAACGCTTATGATTTTGAACCGTTGCGCGTGATGCACGATTTGCATCCCGATTATGTAAGCAGTCAGTTTGCGGCGAATTTGAATATCGAAAAACACGCCGTGCAACACCATTACGCCCACGCGCTTTCGTGCATGGCAGAAAATGATTTGCAGCCGCCAGCATTAGGAATTGTCTGGGACGGAACAGGTTTAGGTTTAGATGGAACGCTTTGGGGCGGCGAATTTTTAGTGATTCATGAAAAAGGTTTTGAGCGGTTCGCCCATTTTCAGACGTTTTTATTAGTCGGGGGCGCGAAAGCGATTCAAGAACCGCGCCGCGTGGCATTAAGTTTATTGTTTGAGATTTATGGTGAAAGTGCTTTTGAAAAAATGAATTTTGATTTTTCGACAAACGAAAAAAACTTGCTCAAACTCGCTCTAACTAAAAATTTAAACTGCCCAAAAACTAGCAGTCTCGGACGTTTATTTGATGCTGTAGCGAGTTTGCTCGAACTTTGTCACGTCAATCAATACGAAGGTCACGCGGCAATGTTGCTTGAAAATTGTGCCACAAAATCCGACACAACTGATTTTTACGATTGTGAAATTGTTGAAAATATCATTGATTGGAAACCGATAATTGAACAACTTTTGCTTGATAAGACGACCAAATCCATAAACTATTGTGCGGCAAAATTTCATAATACCTTAGCCCAAATCAGCGTTGAAATTGCTATTCGAGCTAATCAGAAAAACATCGTTTTAAGCGGCGGCTGTTTTCAAAATGCAGTGCTAACGAAAAAGGTTTTGAACTGTTTAATCGTCGCAAATTTTACCGTTCACACGCATCAAAATGTGCCGCCAAATGACGGCGGTTTGGCATTGGGACAATTGTATGCTTTTCTTTTACGTTCCCCTTAGAAAACCATAGAGGCTTTTGGTGACTTTTCTACAACTATTTTAACCAATCTTGTGGCTTTAAATACGTTTCGTACAATTCTGCTTCAGGTGTTCCAGTTTCAGGTTGCCAGTTGTATTTCCAATTCACAATCGGCGGTAATGACATTAAAATCGATTCGGTTCTTCCACCCGATTGCAAACCGAAAATTGTGCCGCGATCATAAATCAAATTGAATTCAACATAACGCCCACGACGATACAATTGAAAATCACGCTCGCGTTCACCATACGGCGTAGCTTTACGTTTTTGCACAATTGGCAAATAGGCTTGAATGTAAGCATTGCCGACACTTTGCATGAAGGCAAAACAGTCTTCAAAACTACCTTCATTGAAATCATCGAAAAATAAACCCCCTACACCGCGTGTTTCATTTCGATGTTTCAAAAAGAAATACTCGTCGCACCATTTTTTATATTTTGGATAAACATCTGCGCCAAAAGGTTCGCAGGCTGTCCGCGCTGTTTCGTGCCAATGTAAAACGTCTTCTTTGAATGGGTAATAAGGCGTTAAATCAAAACCGCCACCAAACCACCAAATTGTTGGCTCACCTTCTTTTTTTGCAATAAATAGACGAACGTTTGCATGAGAAGTCGGAACGTAGGGATTTTTAGGGTGAATAACCAATGAAACGCCCATTGCTTCAAATTGACGATTGGCGAGTTCGGGACGTTTTTCTGTTGCGGAAGGGGGTAAATTAAAACCCGAAACGTGCGAGAAATTCACACCGCCTTGTTCAAAAACGTCGCCATTTAAAACGCGGGTTTTTCCACCACCGCCTTCTTCGCGTGACCATTCATCTTCGATAAAAAGTGCGTTTGACTCTTCACCTTCCAAACTTGCACAAATATGGTTTTGTAAATTGAGTAAATAATTTTTGACTTGGTCGATTTGATTCTGGTTCATTTAAAAAATCCTACGAGGAAAGTGAATAAAACAATTGCCACAAAAAAACCCTGCCAACGAAAAACGTTGCAGGGTTTCAAAGTATCTGGTGGCGATGGGTGGGGTCGAACCACCGACCTTGGGGTTATGAATCCCAC
>CAZLGN010000171.1:0-4818 GCA_964558865.1 uncultured Methylomagnum sp. | reverse complement strand
ATTTTCTTTCGCATGATTGACGAGCGGTTGATCGCCTTCGACACCGACCACGCTGCCTGCATATTTCGCCAACGGCAAGGTGAAATTCCCTAAACCACAGAATAAATCTAAAACACTGTCGTCTTTGGTGAGTTGCATGGTTTCTAATACGCGGTTAATCATTTGGCGATTGATGCCGTAATTGACTTGCGTGAACATTGCGGGGCGAAATTTAAACTCAATCCCGTGGTCGGGCAGCGCGTAAGTCAACATCACTTCGGGTTCGCCATCGAGCGGCGCAATCGTGTCAGGGCCTTTCGGTTGCAAACAAATACTGATGTCATATTTGTGTGCGAAAGCCCGCATTTTTTCTTTATCTTCCTGCGTCGGCGGTTCTAAAACTCGAATCGCTAACACACACTTTTCATCACCAATCGCCACTTCGATTTGTGGAATTTTGTCCCGAATCGTCAGGCTTTCAATCATTTCGCCCAATTCAATTAAGTGCGTGCCAACAATCGGGTGCATCACTGCACAACTGTCGATTTCCGCTAAATACGGATTGCGGCGTTCACGAAAGCCAACTAACACGCGATTATTTTTCTTGGCGACAAATTTCACGCCCATTCGTGCTTTGCGGCGATAACCCCAATGTTCACCCACCATTGGCGACCATAATTCGGGCGTTTCGACTTTGCCAATCCGTTTAAATTGTTCAGATAATAAATCTTGTTTGATTTGAATTTGTGCGTGAACTTCAACGTGTTGAAAACTGCAACCGCCACAAACGCCAAAATGCGGGCAGGGCGCATCGACACGAACATCGGCACGACTGAGTAAATTGACAACTTTGCCTTCGGCGTAATCTTTGCGGCTGTCGGTGTAAATAAATTCGACCTGTTCTGTCGGTAAGGCTTCGTCGATGAAAACAACTTTGCCATCAACGTGGGTTACGCCGCGCCCGTCGTGGGCTAACGATTCGATTGTGGCGAGCGTTGGGATTTCTGAAAAGGTTTTTTTGCGACTGCGAGTTTTTTTTGCCATAGTAATTTGAATGTCAAAGTAAGCGATTATTAAAAAATGCAATCATAGCATTTTGACAGGGCGTAGCAGGCGCGGATTTTCTTTGTTACTATCGGCGCGTTTCTTAACTTTCTCTCTTTTTATCATGACGCATAGTCAATTATTTCAACACGAACCGCGCTGGCTTTCGGCGAATCACACCCAGCGAAAAACGTTACCGTTGGCTTTGCAATCGTGGTTAAGTGAATCCGAATCGCTCACGCAACGCCTTCGCAATCAGTTTGAAAATATCCGCGTTCAGGTTTTATTTGAAAAGCAACAAACCCTATTTTTAACAGAGCGGCGAATTTTAAATTTACCTGAACGGCGTTATTGTTTAGTGCGCGAAGTGGTTTTGTTGTCGAATCAAACGCCGTTGATTTTGGCGCGAACCGTAATTCCAGAAAAAACACTGAAAATTACCCACGGAAATTTGGCGCGTTTAGGTTCGCGTCCATTGGGTGAGATTTTGTTTTCTGCGCCAAGTTTAAAGCGTGAATCTGCGGGAATTTCGCGAATTGCGCCGAATTTATGGGCGAATGATTTGCAAATTACCGCGCCATTATGGGGACGACGCACGCAATACAGCATTTGCAAACAACCGATGTTAGTGAGTGAATTTTTTTTACCGAGTTTATTTTTATGATTACGATTATTCAGCGCGTCACCGAAGCGAGCGTCACGGTTAATGGCAACGTGATTGGCAAGATTGAGCAGGGGATTTTGGCATTAGTCGCCGTCGAAAAAGCCGATACGCCTGCGATTGCAGAGAGGTTGCTTGAACGCATTTTGAATTACCGTATTTTTGCGGACAGCGACGACAAAATGAATTTAAGTTTGCGCGATATTCAAGGCGGTTTGTTAATCGTGCCGCAATTCACGCTAGCGGCAAATACCGATAAAGGCAATCGTCCGAGTTTTACCTCTGCCGCATCGCCTGAATTTGGACGTGAAATGTTCACCTATTTGCAAAAACACGTTGTGCAAATTTACGACAACGTGCAATTTGGCGAGTTTGGCGCGGATATGAAAGTTCGATTGCTCAACGATGGCCCTGTGACTTTTACGTTAAACGTTAAAAATTAGTTTTTCGTTCGTAATGCCATTCCTTCCATTGGCGCGGCTAAATCGCTGGTAATTACAACCGAATTTGGCGGCAACGTGGTTTGTGACAAATAAATTTTTCCGTTTTCTGTCCAAACGGGTTCAACATTTACAAACGCTAATTCGTGTTTTTCATTTAACAACCATAGCGTTTTTCCGTCGTGCAATGCTGTTTCGGGCAATACAACGACATCTTGCAACAAGCCGCCGTTCAACGCCACTTGCACATACGTTCCGAGCATTAACGGTGGTTTGGTTTTATTTTCAACCTTTTGACAAAGCGGGTCATCAACTTCGACTAATACTTTCGCCATGCGCCCTTCGGGTTCGATTTCAGCTTGCAATCGTTTAATAGTTCCTTGGCGATAAACGCCATTTCCCCACGCACTTTGATAGGTTATTTTTGCCTCTGAACCTTTTTTTGAACCGTTGATTTCAGGAATCGAAAGCCAACGCAATTTATCCATTGGCACCGATACATTTACCCAAAAAGCATCTGTTCCGACCAATTTCGCCAACGGTGTTCCCGTTGAAAACGCAGGCATCCACGCGCCAACATTCGCATTCCGCGCAGTAATAATCGCGTTAAATGGCGCAGTCGGTTTAGTGCGTTCCAAATTTAATTGCGCTTGTTTGAGATTTGCTTCGGCGGCAACTAAAGCGGCTTTCGCCAATTGTAAATGTGGTTTGCGTAATACTAATTCTTCAGATTGTCCGTGCAATTCAGAACCTAACAATTGCGATTCCCGTTGCACAATCGTTTGCTGCCCTTGTTCCAATTTCAAGTTGTATTGAGCCTTGGCAACTTCATTTTCACTTTGTTTAATCGTTAATAAATAATCGGTGGGATCGAGTTCGACTAACGAATCGCCTTTTTTCAGCAATCCGCCTTCGACAAAATTCGGACTCACGCTAATCACTAATCCGCTAATACGCGGCGTTAAATTCACACTTTGCGCGGCAATCACATTTCCCATTGTGTAAATGGTTGTTTGATGATTTTTTAAAGATAGCGGTAACGTTTCAACCAACGGAATTGTAATTGCTTTGGGAGTGCGATTAGCGCGAGGTTTATTTTTCAGCCAATAATTTGAAAGCCCGACAGCGGCGAAAGTAATCAGTAATGAGACTAAAAGGGTGAGATATTTTTTTATCATAAGTTCAATTAAACGGATTTGCACAATCAAACAAGGATGTTTGAAGACGATGACATTTCACCATTGTTTGGCTTGTTGTGCTACAAAACAGTTAAAACAGGTCTAAAATTTGAGCTGATTTTTTTCAATGACTGTTAGATAATGGCACGCAATAACTCAAATAAGAATAACTACAAAAGGTTTTAAGACTCATGCAGAAACAATCCAGTTTCACTCGCGAAGAATTACTTCAATCTGGTCGAGGCGAATTATACGGCGCAGCAAATGCACAACTTCCGTTACCGAATATGTTGATGATGGACAGAATTACACATATTTCGGATGAAGGCGGCACTTTCGGCAAAGGCGAAATCATTGCAGAACTCGATATTACACCTGATTTATGGTTTTTCGATTGCCATTTTCAAGGCGATCCCGTGATGCCAGGTTGTTTAGGTTTGGACGCAATGTGGCAAATCGTAGGCTTTTATTTATGTTGGTTAGGTGGCCCTGGGAAAGGTCGAGCTTTAGGTGTTGGCGAAGTGAAATTCACTGGACAAGTTTTACCTACTAACAAAAAAGTCACTTATCGCGTCAACTTGAAACGGGTGATTATGCGTAAATTGGTCATGGGCATTGCTGATGCGACGATGGAAGTCGATGGCAAAGTCATTTATGAAGCGACGGATTTGCGTGTGGGTTTATTTACTTCGACAGAAAATTTTTAGGAGCAAAAACAATGAAACGTGTGGTCGTTACAGGTTTAGGCATCGTCTCTAGCATCGGAAATAATCAACAAGAAGTCGTCGAATCGTTGAAAAACGGACGTTCTGGCATCGTTTTTTCTGAAATTTACAAAGAAATGGGCTTGCGTAGCCAAGTCGAAGGTTCAATCAAAATCGAATTAGACAATTTAATCGACCGAAAAGTGCGTCGTTTTATGGGCGATGGCGCGGCATTTAATTACGTTGCAATGCAGCAAGCGATTGACGATTCGGGTTTAGAAGAAAGTGAAATTTCGAATTTCCGCACAGGTTTAGTTATGGGTTCGGGTGGCCCTTCGACGGCGAATGTCGTGGAAGCCGCCGATATTTTGCGTGAAAAAGGCGTGAAACAAGTTGGGCCTTATCGCGTGCCGCGTACCATGTCGAGTACGAATACCGCGTGTTTAGCGACTCCGTTCAAAATCAAAGGCGTGAATTATTCGATTACGTCAGCGTGTGCGACCAGCGCACATTGCATCGGTCACGCAATGGAATTGATTCAAATGGGCAAACAAGATGTGGTTTTTGCAGGGGGCGGCGAAGAAGTTCATTGGACGCTTTCTGTTTTATTCGACGCGATGGGCGCAATGTCATCAAAATACAACGACGCGCCAACGACCGCTTCACGTCCTTATGACGAAAGCCGTGACGGGTTTGTTATTTCAGGCGGTGGCGGCGTTTTGGTGATTGAAGAACTCGAACACGCCAAAGCGCGTGGTGCCAAAATTTACGCAGAACTCGTCGGTTATGGCGCGACTTCTGACGGTTACGAT
>CAZLGN010000170.1:0-4867 GCA_964558865.1 uncultured Methylomagnum sp. | reverse complement strand
ACGGTTCGCCAACGTACAATTTAACGGTCGTTGTCGATGATATGGACATGAAAATCACGCACGTTATTCGAGGCGACGACCATATCAATAATACGCCGCGTCAAATTAACATTCTCAAAGCGTTGAACGTGCCACTACCCGAATATGCACATTTGCCCATGATTTTGGGTTCGGATGGCGCACGATTGTCGAAACGTCACGGCGCAGTCAGTGTTATGCAATTCCGCGACGAAGGTTATTTGCCGCAAGCGTTGTTGAATTATTTAGTACGCTTGGGCTGGTCACACGGCGACCAAGAAATTTTCTCTATCGACGAAATGATTGAATTTTTCGATTTAGCGGACGTAAATGGCGCGGCTTCAACGTTCAATATGGAAAAACTGTTGTGGCTCAATCATCATTATCTGATGCACAGTGAACCCGTTGAAATTGTGCCGCATTTAGTTTGGCATTTAGCACAATTGGGCATCAATGCAACACAGGAAGAAATCAATTTAATTGAACTCGTTAAAGCTCAACGTGAACGCTGCAAAACATTGGTGGAAATGGCAAATGCAAGTCGCTATTTTTATCAAGAGTTTGAAAATTACGATGAAAAAGCGGCAAAAAAAGCCTTTGTTGAAAGAAGTGATAATGCGTTGGAAACGCTGAAAAATGCCTTTTCAAAAGTGCCAACATGGGAAGCCGAAATTTTACACGACGTTGTTAAAAATACTGCCGAAATACTCGAATTAGGATTGGGAAAAGTTGCTCAACCATTACGGGTGGCAATTTGCGGTTCAGGCGTTTCACCGTCAATTGATATTACACTTTCACTATTGGGTAGAGAAAAAACCTTAGCGCGTTTGCAACGTGCTATTTCACATATTCAAAGTGCGTAAATGTATAAACGTCTACTCGATAATTTAAATACAGCAGTTTTATTATTCGATTCCAATCTTGAATTGCGTTATTTGAACACCGCCGCAGAAATTTTATTAGCGGATAGTGTGCGGCAATTAGTGGGAATTTCGGCCGAACAATTGTTTAAATTATCCGATGTGGCGTTTGTCAGCAACTTAAAACACTGTCGAGATGCTGCGAAGCCCCTGATTGATTATGGACTAGAATTACATCGTGCCAGTCACAGTATTTTTGTGAACTTTAGCGTTACGCCGTTAGGTTCGGAAAATAATGTTAATGAAATTTTGGTTGAATTATTACCCATTGATAACCGCTTACGAATTTCACAGGAAGAACAATTACACGCTCAACAAAATACCGCGCGTTTAATGGTTCAAGGATTAGCACATGAAATTAAAAATCCGTTAGGCGGTTTGCGGGGTGCCGCGCAATTGTTGGATTTAGAATTACCGAACGATACACTTAGAGAATATACACAAGTCATTATTGAAGAAGCAGATAGGTTGCAAGATTTAGTAAATCGAATGCTTGGCTCAAATGAATTGCCGAATAAGCAAATGCTCAACATTCATGAAGTATTGGAGCGCGTGAGACGATTAGTACAGACTGAAGTGGGCGAAAATATCAAAATTCATTGCGATTACGATCCAAGTATTCCAGATTTGTTTGGTGATAAAAATCAACTTATTCAAGCTGTGTTGAACATTGTAAGAAATGCAGTGCAAGCTGTGTCTAAAAATGGAAACGTGACGCTAAAAACGCGCATTTGTCGTCATGCAACGATAGAACGCCAACGTTATAGATTAGCGTTGCGTTGTGAAATTATCGATGATGGTATTGGCATTCCGTCCGACATGTTGACAAAAATTTTTTACCCAATGGTCACTGCGCGGGTTGAAGGAACGGGGTTAGGATTATCAATCGCTCAAGCATTTATTTTGCAACATCAAGGCTCAATTGAATGCAAAAGTGAAAAAGGACGAACCGTATTTGCGATTATGTTGCCGCTGAAATAAAGTAGTGATATTCGACAAATTACATTTTTAATGCAATCTTTATTAAATTATGAATATCAGAACGCCTGCATTTATTCTTAACGAAACACAACTTGTTTCAAATTTAACAACGCTTGCACAAATAAGTGAAAAATCTGGTTGCAAGGTGCTTTATGCAATGAAAGCTCTGCCATATTCAAAAGTTTTAGAAATTGCAAAACCCTTTGTCGATGGTTTTGCAGTGAGTTCGCTTTTTGAAGCGCAACTCGCACGAGAAATTCTGGATGCTAATTCATCAACAAAAGAACGAAAATTTGAAATTCATTTAACAACACCCGCGTTAATTGCTGACGAACTTTATGAATTGACAACGTTATGTACACATATCAATTTTAATTCATTGACGCATCACGCACGTTACGCAGCGGCGATTGAAACCGAAACATCAATTGGTTTGCGAGTGAATCCGAAACTTTCTTTTTTAAACGATGACCGTTTTAATCCTTGTCGCCCGTACTCAAAATTAGGCATCGATATTGATGCACTTTGGCAAGCAAATCAGATTGAACAAGTGGAAGGGTTACACTTTCATACTGTTTTTTCTGCAACAAACTTTACGCCTCTAATTCAAACGATTGATAAATTACGCCGTTATTTTGGACATTCACTCGAAAAATTAAAATGGATAAATTTTGGCGGCGGCTATTTATTCCACAGCATCGCCGACTATCAACCATTTATTGATTTGGTTATTGAATTACGACGTGAATTAAAAATTGATTGTTATATTGAAATCGGCAACGGTATTGTGGGTAACGCTGCTACATTGATAACGAATGTTGTGGATATTTTTGAAAGTGATGGCAAAACAATCGCCATTTTAGATTCATCAATCAATCACAATCCAGAGGTCTTTGAATATCAACGTACACCAACAATTTTAGAACACAATGAAAGTGGGAATTATCGCGTCATTTTGGCAGGTGGAACGTGTTTGGCTGGCGATATGTTTGGCGAATATCGCTTCAAACATCCGCTGCAAATCGGGGATAAAATCACTCTTTCAAACGTCGGCGCATATTCGTTAATTAAAGCCAATCGTTTTAATGGTCATAATTTTCCGACAATTTACTTACAAAATACCACTGGAACGCTAGAATTACTTAAACAATATACTTATGACGATTACCAAAAACAGTGGTTGTAGTCACAACAATAATTTATTGGCACACTCATGACTTTTCTTGCTCTTGGCATCAATTACAACACAGCTCCCGTTGCAGTTCGTGAGCGATTAGCGTTTCCAACCGATATTTTATCGAATGCTTTACAGGATTTACTTTGCTTAAATGAAATCGACGAGGTTGTGATCTTATCGACCTGTAACCGCACGGAATTTTACTGCACCATACAATCAGAAAATCCAAATCGATTAGTTGATTGGATTGCAAAATATAAACAGCTTTCAGCGCAAGATTTAACACCATATTTGTACTGCTATACCGATAGTGCCTCAATTCGTCATTTGTTTCGCGTAGCGAGCGGATTAGATTCAATGATTTTGGGCGAACCGCAAATTTTAGGACAAATAAAAACTGCATATCAAGCGGCTTGTGATGCGGGAACAATTGGTAAATTACTTGGCAAAGCATTTCAACATACATTTACAGCCGCTAAAAAAGTTCGCACTGATACTGCAATTGGTTCAAGTCCCGTATCGGTTGCGTTTGCAGCGGTACAATTAGCACAACAAATTTTTGATAAACTGAGCGATCAAACGGCATTATTGATTGGTGCGGGCGAAACAATTGAATTAACTGCTCGGCATTTGAGCCAACAAGGAATTGGACGAATAATCATAGCTAATCGGACATTTGAAAAGGCACATACACTCGCTGCACAATTCAATGGTTATGCAATTAGTTTGGCAGAAATACCGAATCATTTAGCAGAAGCAGACATTGTTATTTCTTCAACCGCAAGCCAACTACCAATTTTAGGCAAAGGACGTGTTGAAAGTGCGTTAAAAAAACGTAAACGGAAGCCAATGTTCATGGTGGATTTAGCGGTACCCCGCGATATTGAATCGGAAGTTGAACAATTATCCGACGTGTATTTATACACAGTGGATGATTTACAGCATACGGTTGAGCAAAATATGGCTTCACGTCGTCAAGCTGCGGAACAAGCCGAGGAGATTATTGATTCTCAAGTCGAGTATTTTTTAGCTTGGTTACGCGCTCAAGAAGCTCAATCATTGATTAAAGACTACCGCTGTCAAGCGGAAACACTTCGTAATGAAGCATTGCAAAAAGCACTGGCATCACTGAACAATGGAACGCCAGCAGAGATTGTTCTTCAACGGTTGGCGCATGCTTTAACAAATAAACTCATTCACACGCCAAGCATACAGCTGCGGGCGGCGGCTGAAAATGAACGCATGGATATTTTAACCGCAGCGTTAGAAATTTTTCAGCTCGCATAAAAAAACTACTTTCTACTTTTTGGTTGCTGAAACAGCGGTTTTCGCAGGAGGATTAGCAGATACTGCTCCAACATCAGAGAACAAAATATCGGCTTTGATTTTTTCGATAGTTTTATCCCCTATGCCAGACACTTTGTTTAAATCATCTAGGGTTTTAAAATCGCCATTTTTAGTGCGGTAGTCAATGATGGCTTGTGCTTTTTTCAAACCGAAACCTGATACCGAATCGGCGATTTTTTGAGCATCGGCAGTGTTGATATTTACTGGTGTTGCGAAAGTATTTACAGAAAATAAAACAGTTAAAGCAAGTAATAATTTTTTCATTATAAAAACTCCAAATTGGTAAAAAATGAGAGGCAATGATAGTCAAAATTCCCTTCCAACACAAACAAAAAAGCCCGATAAAGATAATCTATCGGGCTTAATCGTAAAATAAGAGCTTGGCAATTCTCTACTTTCGCATGGCAAACTGCCACACTATCAT
>CAZLGN010000169.1:0-4882 GCA_964558865.1 uncultured Methylomagnum sp. | reverse complement strand
ATGGGCGCAGATATTCGTCTCGAATCCAATACCGCGATTTGCACTGGCGTGAAAAAATTAAAGGGTGCGCCCGTGATGGCGACGGATTTACGCGCGTCAGCAAGTTTGGTGATTGCCGCATTAGTCGCAGAAGGCGATACGGTGGTCGATAGGATTTACCACATTGATCGCGGTTACGACCACATCGAAGAAAAATTGGCACAACTTGGCGCGACGATTCGTCGTGTGCCGAAATAAGGCGGTCACGATGATTACCATTGCAGTTTCAAAAGGGCGAATTTACGAAGAAGCCTTGCCGTTGTTGGCAAAAATGGGCATTGCGCCAATTGATGACCCCGAAACCAGCCGCAAATTGATTTTATCAACCACCCGTGACGATGTTCAACTCGTGATTATTCGCGCCACAGATGTGCCAACGTTTGTGGAATATGGCGCGGCGGATATGGGCATTGCGGGAAAAGATGTGTTGATTGAACACGGTGCCGAAAATTTGTATGAACCGTTGGATTTAAACATTGCCCGTTGTAAATTGATGACGGCGGCTCACAAAGATGCGCCTGCGATTTCGGGACGGGTGCGCGTGGCGACAAAATACGTCACGATTGCTCAACAGTATTTTGCGAGTTTGGGCGTTCAAGCTGAAATTATTAAACTTTATGGTTCGATGGAACTTGCGCCGCTCGTGGGTTTGGCGGATTGCATCGTGGATTTAGTCGATACGGGCAACACGTTACGCGCCAATAATTTAGAGCCGCGCGAGTTAATCATGAATATCAGTTCGCGTTTGGTCGTGAACAAAGCGGCAATGAAAATGAAAAATGCGGTGATCGTGGATTTGTTGACGCAGTTTGAACAGGTTTTGGCGAATTTATAACAAACGATATAGTAACAATCTTTTTTAATTTTTGAGGATTTAGCAATGGCAAACATAATTGGCACAACAAAAAATGAAATCATAAAAAATTTGAACGGCAATGATTTATTAAAAATCACAGTAGTTGCTACGTCAGAAAAAAATGAATTTACAACCATCGCTTTAGCTGATGCCCAAATGGTTATGGTTTTAGATGACGCAGCGACGGCTTTAGCTGATGCCCAAATGGTTTTAGATGACGCAATGGCGAATTTAGATGCCGAACAAGCGAATTTAGATACAGCACAAGCGAATTTAGATGCAGCACAAACGGTTTTAGATGACGCAATGGCGGCAGATAGCAATGACTCGGTGGCGTTAGATGATGCAATAACAGCGTTAGAGGATGCAACGATGGAGTTTGATGATGCACAAATAGCGGTGAGCGATGCACAAGTTGCGGCGGATAATGCACAAGCAGCAGTGGACGATGCACAAAATGCGTTTGATTATGCACAAGTAGCAGATGAAGCATCGGTTGATGTAACGCCGCCAGATGCACCAGTCATCTATCCCGTGACAGGTGATAACGAGATTACTCAAGAGGAAATGCAGGCTGGCGTGGTCGTGACTGGAGCAGCCGAAGCGGGTGCTATGGTTTCTCTAGTTGCTGGAGATGTGGTGTCTGGAGTAGAGGTCGATTCTGATGGCAACTGGATGTACGGTTTATCGTCTGAAGAGTATGTAAATGCTGTCGATGGTCTGTTACTAATTCAAGCAACGGCAACGGATACTTCAGGTAATGTGAGTGAACCTACAATCAGTGAAGTTATTTTAGAGAATAATTCACCTCCTACTGGAAATGTTAAAATTTCAGGTAAACCAACAGATGGGCAAACGTTAACAGCTTCTAATTCACTTTCTGACGCAGATGGTCTGGGTACGATAAGCTATCAATGGCTTAAAAATGATTCACCCATTAAAAGTGCAATAAAGGCAACTTATACATTAACAAAAAGTGATGTTGGAAGTTTCATAAGCGTTAAAGCCAGTTACACAGATGGCTTGGGGATTCTTGAATCTGTTACAGGTAAAACAACGACATCTATCGCCGCAAAACCTGCACCCGCTAAAACGCAACATCCACACACTGGAACTGTTTCAACCACAGGCACAGCACAACAAGGCGAAATTTTGTCTGTAAATACTTCGCTGTTAAAAGATGCTGATGGCTTTGGAGCGGGATTTAATTATCAATGGCTGAAAAATGGCATATTGATTAAAGGTGCAACAAATTCAACTTACACACTAACCGCTACTGATGTGGGAAAAACGGTTAATGTTCAAGTGAGTTATACCGACGGTTTAGGAAAAGTTGAAAGCGAAAGCAGTACAGACAAAACATTGGTCAAAAAAATAACGCCAACATATTCATTAAGTGTAGATAAAGCCTCGGTTAATGAAGATGACGTAACAACGGCGACTTTTACATTAAAAACAACGAATGTGGCAGCAGATACGCAAGTTCCATTTAAGTTTAGCGGCACCATTTCAGGAGCTGACGTACTTGGCGATGAATTACCACCAACAAATTTTGTTGTAGATAAAAACGGTATGGCAACGCTTTCGGTTAGTTTTAATGCCGATTATTTAACTGAAAATGTAGAAAAATTGACGGTAACGTTGGTAAATGACAGTTCAAAAAGTGCGACTGTTTCAGTAAAAGATACAAGTATCGCATCAACATCAACATCAACAAGTCCAACAAGTCCAACAACGACATCAACAGGTACCGTAAAAGTTGACGGGATTACATTAACTTCGCGGTCAAACAGCCCAGATTTGTTGATTGGCAAAGATAAAAATGATTCACTGACGGGCAAAGCGGGAGCAGATACATTGCGCGGAAATGCGGGCAATGATTATTTGGACGGTGGATTAGGTGATGATTCGATTGAAGGCGGTAACGGCAACGATACGTTGTTGGGTAATGATGGTAACGACAAACTTATTGCGGGAAGTGGTGATGATAAATTAGACGGTGGCGCGGGTAACGACACATTAGAAGGTGGTGACGGCAACGATGTTTTAGACGGTGGTAAAAAAGGCGTTGACAACATGACGGGCGGCAATGGTAACGACAGTTATTTTGTCGATAACGTCAAAGACGTTGTAATTGAAACCAACACCAATGTGAAAGAAGGCGGCAAAGACACTGTAACCAGCACCTCGAGTTATTATGAGCTAGGTCAAAACGTTGAAAATCTTGTTTTGAATGACGCGGATGGCAAAGGAAATAGTGGCAAAGGCAACAAAAGCGACAATGTTATTACTGGCAGTATTGGCGACAATAAACTCGAAGGCATGGAGGGTAATGATTCTTTGATTGGCGGTGAAGGTGTCGATACGTTAGACGGTGGTTTAGGAATGGATACATTGGCAGGCGGCAACGCCAATGATTCATACATCATGAACAATCTACAAGATATTATTGTCGAAGAAAAAAATGGCGGTGAACAAGATAAAATTGCAGCAACGGTTGATTTCAATTTATCGCAAAGCCCAAATGTGGAGTTTTTAGAGCTATCAGGTAAAGCAAAAGTTGGCACAGGGAACGAGTTGGATAATTTGCTTCAAGAAAAAGTAGGAGGCAAGATTGATAACACATTTGAAGGTAACGAAGGGAAGGATACGATTTACGGCGAAGGCGGTAACGACATTTTAGAAGGCGGCGACGGTGATGATTCGTTAGATGGCGGCGATGGAATTGATACTGCGATTTTCACAGGTGAATACTCAGATTATCTAATCATTCGAAATCCCGATGTTGAAGGCGTGCCGCAATTGGTTGTGGAATATCGCGGGGCAGATGAAACGATTAAAGACGGCAGCGATATTTTAACAAGCATTGAAATTTTAGATTTTTCCAGCGGTGAATTACATAACACCGTTGATATTGTACAAGACAGAAATCTTGGTGTTACTGAGGAAACCAGTTCTAGCGAAATGCTGATATTAACAGGGGTTGTTGTCGAGTAAAAATATCACCCGCTCTTTATGAAAAAAGAGCGAGCCTTGTTGTGTAAAATGAAAGTGCGTTTTTAACAATCAGCTTACGTTTCTTGCAAATGCGAAGTAAGCAATTCAAATAACAAAACTGCCATTTTTGCAACCTCTTTATATTGTTCAACGGTGCAAACTGTATTGGCAAACCCCCAAAATTCTTGCCATTTTTGAGCGGTATTTTCGCCGTATCCCGTAAAAAAGCGCGTTGTAAATTTATCACCAATTTTACGCGCCAAAAATTGCCCGCCCATCGTGGAACCTTCTAACACATAAATCATTCCAACCAATTCCGCTACATTTTTTGGCGCAGGACATTCGATGTGTGAACCAAAGGGCGTTTTGCCTAGCGTTTTTAAATCTTCTTCTAATGCTGGCGTTTTAAGTCGAGATTGATAGTCAAATAAATCGGGTTGATTTGCTAAAAAATCGAGGATGTTTTTTTCAACTGCGGCATAAAAACCGTGCAATGTCGCCAGCGCATTGGCATAGTCGTCAATCGAAACATTTTCACCTAAAAGCGGCACTAAAACAGAATGCTTTTCTAAATTATCATGCGCTTCTTTAACGGCTTTTTTTAAATAACGATGCAATTCATCTTCTTGATTTATCTGCATTATCATAACCAGCGCATCAACGTATTACGGAATTTTGTGGCAATCATTTTTTCTTCATTTGTCCAAGGGCGACTGTAGCCCGTTTTAGTTTCAATCCATTTTTCGAAAGAGCGACGCGGCGATAATCGCTGTGCGCCCGCATTTTCAATCATCGGTTTATTCGGATTGCCTGCCCAAGTCACTTCTTGTGGTTCTTCAGGTCTAAACCAATAAAAACGCACCCAACTTGATTTTGGTGAGCAGGCTTTAATCGCCACCATACCGCTTGCCATCGCACGGCTTTCTCATAAAAATTTAGCTTGACTGTAAAATGTAGCATTTCAAATTAGACGACAGCGATGAAATGCCA
>CAZLGN010000168.1:0-4886 GCA_964558865.1 uncultured Methylomagnum sp. | reverse complement strand
AATTGAAAAAGCGCGTCGCCTTGTTGAACACAAACATGACGTAGTGATTTTGCTTGATTCAATTACTCGTTTAGCAAGAGCCTACAACACCGTTGTGCCATCATCGGGCAAAATTTTAACAGGTGGTGTTGATGCAAACGCGCTTGAAAAACCCAAACGCTTTTTTGGTGCGGCGCGAAATATCGAAGAAGGCGGCAGTTTGACAATTATTGCAACCGCGCTCGTTGATACGGGTTCAAAAATGGACGACGTGATTTTTGAAGAATTCAAAGGCACGGGTAACATGGAATTGCATTTAGACCGCAAAATTGCGGAAAAGCGCGTTTATCCAGCAATTAACATCAGTCGCTCTGGCACACGCCGTGAAGAGTATTTGGTTGATGCTGAAACGTTACAAAAAACGTGGATTTTGCGAAAAATTTTGCATCCGATGGACGACACAGCAGCGTCGGAATTTTTGATTGGCAAACTGAAAGATTTTAAAACAAATAGTGAATTTTTCGAATCAATGAAGCGTTAATTGCTTTTCTAATGCGAACAAAAAAAGCCCAAAATAATTTTTATTTTGGGCTTTTTTGTAGCAATCAAAACAGACGTATTATTTCGCAGGTTCGGCTTTCACAGGTTCAGCGGCGACAGGAGCGGGTTCTGCTGCGGGTTCAGCAACGGTAGGTTTTACCGATTCAATTGTTGCTGGTGCCGAAGCCTCCGCTGGTGCAGCGGCTGGCTTTTCTTCCGTCAACGGAATTAAAACTTCCACTTTTGCTGCGGTTCGCAATTCTTTCAACATCTTTTCAATTTTTTGACGTTGTAGATAAGGCGTTAATTGATCTTTCACCGCATCTAAAGCAGGCGGCGTTTGTGGGCGTGATTCTTCACGCAAAATAACGTGATAACCGAATTGTGTTTGCACAGGTGTTTTGGTGTATTTGCCATTTTCTAATGCGGCAACCGCATCCGAGAACGGCGCAACCATTTGAGCTGCTAAGAACCAGCCTAAATCCCCACCGTTTTGTGCTTCTTTACCGTCCAACGATAATTTGTTTGCCAGCTTCGTGAAATCGCCGCCTTTATCTAAATCAGCAATGATTTTTTTCGCTTCATCAGCTGTTTTAACCAAAATGTGACGCGCTTTATATTCCACGCCTTTTTCAGCCGCTACTTTGGTATCGTATTCGGTTTTAACTTCTGCGTCGGTCACAGGATTGGCGGCAATAAAATTTTGTAAATCTGTTTGCGATAACAAGGCTTTTCTTGCATCTGTCAAACGCGCCACAAATTCAGGCGATTGATCCAACTTTTTCTGTGTTGCATCCTGAATCAGTAATTCGCGTTGAATTAACTCCTCAACCAATTTTTCTTTTGGGAAAGTTTGACCATGACTGCGCGACGCAATTTCTTTTTCTAACTCTTCCAATGCCGTTTTCGAAATGTATTGACCATTCACAACAGCAACTGCATTTGCTTTATCAACGACTGGTGCCGTTACCGCAGTAGATGTCGAAGTTGTTGGCGCAGATGCCGTCGTCGTTGTATTAGCAGGTTTTGAGTCGCAACCCGCTAATGCTAAACCAGCAACGAGTAAAGGGAGTAATTTGAGTTTCATTATTTAAGTTCCTTGGTTTCTTCAGCAGGGGTTAGGGCATTGATGCCTAAGGCATGAATGTCATTTTTCATCATATCACCCAACGCGGCATAAATCAGTTGGTGACGTTGTACGAGGGTTTTCTTTTCAAAAGCGGCACTTACAATCGTGACATTGTAATGACCGCCGCCTTTTTGTGCGCCAACATGACCCGCGTGAGCGGCACTGTTATCAATAATTTCTAACAGCGTTGGTTTCAATTCGGTGGTTAAGCAATGGCGAATTAAATCGGTAGTTTCTTTCATTTTGGAAAAACTTTTTTAAAGGGTTTAACAACAACGCTAGCATAAACGCCCGCGTCAACATAAGGATCCGCGCTTGCCCAAGTCTGCGCCTCTTCAAGTGTCGCAAATTCGGCAATAATAACACTGCCAGAAAAACCCGCGTCACCAGGACTTTCAGAATCAATGGCTGGATTTGGACCCGCTAAAATCAAACGTCCCGCATCTTGCAGAGCTTGTAGACGCTCTAAATGCGCGGGACGCACTGAAAGGCGTTTTGGCAAACTATCGGGAATATCTTCGCCAATAATGACATAAAGCATTTTTAAACCTCACTGTCTGGTAAATGTTTATAAAGAAAAATCATTTGAACGACGATAAAAACCGCCATCAAACTCGGAACAATGAAGGTTTTGAATGTCACCCAATCGTTAGTATCGTAATTAAACATAACATATACGTTTAAACATCCGACACCAATAAAAAAGCCTGCCCAACATAAATTTAGAGTTTTCCAAATCGTTGCAGGTAACGTCAACTGATTGGACATCATACGTTCGATAAACGGTTTTTTGCCGATAAATTGACTACCTAAAAACGCGCCACCAAACAACCATTCGATAATCGACAATTTCCATTTTACGAATTGTTCGTCATGCAAAATCAGCGTTAATCCGCCCATTACTACGACTAAAATTAAGGTAATCCATTGCATAGTTTCGACTTTGCGGTATTTAAACCAAGCGTAACTAACTTGCAGAATCGTCGCCACAATAACGACCGCAGTCGCGACGTAAATATCGTAAAGTTTGAAGGCAATAAAAAAAAGTAAGATGGGAAAAAATTCAACGAGTTGTTTAATCATGAAATAGCGTGGTAAATGGTGAAGTGAATGGTTAAGGCAAAATCCTTAACTCGGACGACATTGTAAAATTTTTGTCGGGTAATGTATAGAATGCGTGTGTGGTTGAAACAATTTGTGTTTCAGAAGATATTTCTCCCAAAAAATCACTATCTACGATTCACCATGAATGCTAAAGTTTTGGTCTCTTTTTCAACTTTATAATCGGATTACACTTATGTCGTCAGCGCAATTTAGTTTTGAATTTTATCCACCAAAAACGCCTGAAGGCGCAATCAGTTTAGAAAATGTGCAGCAACAATTAGCACAATTAAATCCTGAATTTTTCTCTGTTACTTTTGGCGCAGGTGGTTCGACGCGCGACAAAACATTTGAAACGGTCGTTGCCATTCAAAAACGCGGCATTGCTGCCGCGCCACATTTATCATGCGTTGCGTCAACCAAAGAAAATATCCGTTCGATTTTGAATGATTATCGTGAAAATGGTATTTCAAAAATTGTGGCTTTGCGAGGCGATTTACCTTCTGGAACATTATCAGCAGGTGAATTTCGTTATGCGAATGAATTGGTTGAATTTATTCGTACTGAAACGGGTGATTATTTTGATATTCACGTTGCTGCTTATCCCGAAGTGCATCCGCAAGCGGCGAATAGCACGGAAGATTTTAAAAACTTCAAACGCAAAGTTGACGCGGGGGCTAATGCCGCTGTGACGCAGTATTTTTATAACGCGGAGGCCTATTTTCAATTTGTTGAACAATGCGAAAAAGCAGGCATCACAATCCCGATTGCGGCAGGAATTATGCCGATTACGCAGTATTCGCAATTGTTTCGTTTTTCTGAAATGTGTGGCGCGGATATTCCGCGTTGGTTACGCAAACGTCTAGAAAGTTTTGGTGATAATCGAGAAGCGGTACAGGAATTTGGTTTGGAAGTCGTCAGTCGTTTATGCCAACAGTTATTTGACGGTGGTGCCGCGAATTTGCATTTTTACACGATGAACCAAGCCGCGCCAACATTAGCGATTTTAAAAAATTTGAATTTGTCGTAATCCATCGCTCGCTTATAATGTCACTTTTATTACTGTGTTATTCACTTTAGAGAGTCACCATGTTTGATAATTTAACCCAACGCCTAAACGGTACGCTTAAAAAGCTCAAAGGTGAGGCGCGTTTCACCGAAAACAACATCAAAGAAACGTTGCGCGAAGTACGAATGGCGTTATTGGAAGCCGACGTAGCGTTGCCCGTGGTCACGGATTTTCTCGAAAATTTGCGCGAAGGTTCATTAGGTAAAGAAGTTCAAGCCAGTTTAACGCCTGGTCAAGCAATGATTAAATTGGTTCACGCTGAACTAATTAAAACAATGGGCGAGAAAAACGAAACCTTGAATTTGAACGCACAACCGCCTGTCGTCATTTTAATGGCGGGTTTGCAAGGTGCGGGTAAAACGACAACGGTTGCGAAATTAGGTCGTTGGCTACAAGAAAATAATAAGAAAAAAGTTGGCGTTGTGAGCGCGGACGTATATCGTCCAGCGGCGATTAAACAGCTTGAAATGTTGGCTGGTGAAGTCGGTTTGGTCTTTTTCGAAAGTGATATTTCGCAAAAACCAATCGACATTGCAAAAAATGCGATTGAAGCGGCGAAACGTAAATTTTTAGACGTAATTATTGTTGATACGGCAGGACGCTTACATATCGATGATGAAATGATGGACGAAATCAAAGCGTTACACGCTGCGATTAACCCTGTTGAAACGCTGTTTGTTGTTGATAGCATGACGGGACAAGATGCCGCAAATACAGCGAAAGTCTTTAATGATGCCTTGCCGTTGACGGGTGTTATTTTGACTAAAGCAGATGGCGATGCGCGTGGTGGTGCGGCATTATCGATTCGTCAAATTACAGGCAAGCCGATTAAATTTATCGGGATGGGCGAAAAAACGACAGCACTAGAGCCGTTCCATCCAGATCGTATGGCTTCGCGGATTTTAGATATGGGCGATATGCTCAGTTTAATTGAGCAAATCGAACAAAAAATCGATAAAGAAAAAGCTGAAAAATTGGTTAATAAAATCAAAAAAGGCAAAAGTTTTGATCTCGAAGATTTCCGTGAACAGCTGATGGAAATGCAAAAAATGGGCGGTATTGGTTCAA
>CAZLGN010000167.1:0-4894 GCA_964558865.1 uncultured Methylomagnum sp. | reverse complement strand
GCACTTTCAATCGTAAAAACGAGTTCATTATTTTTCACACCGATTTTAACGTGTCCCCCGTGCGCGAGTTCGCCGAAAAGTAAATCATTAGCCAACGGTTTTTTAATTTTTTCTTGAATCAATCGCGCCATCGGACGTGCGCCCATTTTGGCATCGTAACCGTTTTCAGCGAGCCACAAACGGGCTTTTGGTGTGAGATTTAACGTCACATTTTTGTCAGCGAGCATTCTTTCGAGTTCAAAAATAAACTTATCAACCACGCTACCTACTACAGAAATATCAAGCGGTTTGAATTGAATAATCGCGTCTAACCGATTTCGGAATTCAGGTGAAAAGCCTTTTTCCACCATTTTTAAACTGTCGCTGGCGTGATTTTGTTGTGTAAAACCCATCGATGCTCGACTGCCTTCTTCAGCTCCCGCATTTGTGGTCATCACTAAAATGATATTTCTGAAATCGGCTTTTCGTCCGTTATTGTCGGTCAACGTCCCGTGATCCATGACTTGCAACAACAAATTAAACACGTCTGGATGCGCTTTTTCTAATTCGTCTAATAACAAAACCGCGTGCGGATGTTTATTCACTTGTTCTGTCAATAAACCACCTTGATCAAAACCGACATATCCTGGCGGCGCACCGATTAAGCGCGAAACCGTATGGCGTTCCATATATTCCGACATATCGAATCGAATCAATTCAATCCCCAATACTTTCGCTAATTGGCGCGTGACTTCAGTTTTACCGACACCTGTTGCGCCTGCAAACAAAAACGAACCAATCGTTTTTTGTGAATCACGCAACCCCGCACGCGATAATTTAATCGCCGAGGCTAAAGCAGAAATCGCTTCATCTTGTCCGAATACCAGCATTTTCAGATTTTTTTCTAAATTCGCCAACTTGTCGATGTCATTACTTGAAACCGATTTCGCAGGAATCCGCGCAATTTTTGCAATAATTTCTTCGATTTCAGTAGCTTCAATTAACTGTTTTTTCTCATTGGCATTTGCCATGCGTTGTTTCGCGCCCGCTTCATCAATCACATCAATCGCTTTATCAGGCAAATGGCGGTCGGTAATGTAACGGTCAGACAATTCTGCCGCTAAACGTAAAGATTCTGGCGAATAACGCACGCCGTGATGTTCTTCAAAACGGGTTTTCAAGCCTTTCAGAATTTGCACTGTTTCCTCAACTGTCGGTTCGATAATATCGACTTTTTGAAAACGTCGCGCCAAAGCATGGTCTTTTTCAAAAATGCCGCGATATTCTTGATACGTCGTCGAACCAATGCAGCGCAATTGACCTGCCGCTAACATCGGTTTAATCAAATTCGCCGCATCCATTACACCACCTGACGCAGAACCTGCACCGATAATCGTATGAATTTCGTCGATAAATAGAATGGCGTGTGCTTCTTTTTTCATTTGATTGAGCAACGATTTCAAGCGTTTTTCAAAGTCCCCGCGATATTTTGTCCCCGCCACCAACGCGCCTAGATCGAGTGAATAAATCACGCAATCCAATAAAACATCTGGCACGTCTTCTTCCACAATGCGTTTCGCAAGTCCTTCTGCAATCGCAGTTTTACCAACGCCTGCTTCACCAACAAGCAATGGATTATTTTTGCGACGGCGACAAAGTGTTTGAATGGTGCGTTCAATTTCTGCCGCGCGTCCGATTAACGGGTCAATGCGCCCTTGTGCGGCTTCTTCGTTGAGATTGGTGGCATATTTTTCGAGTGGTTTAGTCGTATCATTTTCGGAATTTTTACGACCGTTTGCAGATTCGTGTTCTTCGTAAGGATCATCGAATTTAGAAATCCCGTGGGCGATAAAATTCACCACATCGATGCGCGTAATATCTTGTTGGCTAAGTAAATAAACCGCGTGCGATTCGGGTTCGCAGAATAACGCAACCAATAAATTCGCCCCCGTGACTTCAACTTTATCGGAAGCCTGAACGTTATAAACTGAACGTTGTAAAACCCGTTGAAACCCTAACGTTGGTTGCGTATCGCGTTTTGTGACTTCGGGTAAATACGAAATCGTGTCATCGATAAATTTCGCTAATTGTCCGCGCAACCACTTAACATCCGCGCCACAGGCTTTCATAATCGGAATCACATCAGGATTTTCGAGTAATCCAAATAACAAATGTTCGACCGTAATAAATTCGTGTCGCCGTTCACGCGCTGATTTGAAAGCAGCATTTAATGTGGCTTCTAAGGCTTTACCCAACATAGTAATTTCTCATTGTTAGTGATTTTTGTGTTAAATTTTCTTTAGCATAACGTATGCAACAAAAAATTAAACTGAAATTTGAGAAAAATTAACCATGAATATAGAAAATTTACAAACTGACTTGGCGGGAAAAAATCCGCGAGTGATATTAAAAGCCGCTTTAGCGCAATTCGACAACATTGCAATTTCATTCAGTGGCGCGGAAGACGTGATTTTGATTGATTTAGCGTTAGCGATTCGGAAAGATATTCAGATTTTTTGTTTAGATACGGGGCGTTTGCATCCTGAAACATATCGTTTTATTGAACAAGTGCGAAAACATTACGGCATTGACATCGAAGTGTTAAGTCCGAATTGTGAATTATTGGATGATTTTGTGAAAACGAAAGGCTTGTTTAGCTTTTATGAAGATGGGCATTCGGAATGCTGTGCAATTCGCAAAGTGGAGCCATTACGCCGCAAACTCGCAAATGTTGATGCGTGGATTACGGGACAACGCAAAGATCAAAGTGTCGATACGCGCCAAACGATTCCAGAATGTGCTTGTGATAGCGTATTTTCAACACCCGAACATACGTTAATTAAATTCAATCCGTTGTTAAATTGGACTTCGGCACAGGTTTGGGATTATATCGAGGCTTATCAAGTGCCTTTCAATTCGCTGCATCAGCAAGGTTTTATCAGTATTGGTTGCGAACCTTGTACACGCGCAATTTTGCCAAATCAACATGAGCGTGTTGGTCGCTGGTGGTGGGAAGACAGCACGAAAAAAGAATGCGGTTTACACGCGGGGAATGTGAAAAAATAAAAAAAGCCCGTTTGAAAACGGGCTTTCTTTTGAAACGTTACGTTGATTTACCAATTACTTCCAAGGCGAATAAGGTAACGATTTATCTGTGTACAACTGTTCAGTTGCATTACAACCCGTTGCTGCTGTGCCGCCTTTCAACAACGCTGGATTCCAACCCGCGCCCATTGCAACCGTAATTGGATCCATCCAACCTTTTGCATCAAGCAATTTACGACGCGCTTCAACGCTTTCTTTTTTACAATCTTTAGCAGTCGATTTTTTAACATTCGAGTAACCGTATTCTTTCAAATAACTCGAATTCAAGGACAACTGCAAATGCGAATTCGCTTTGCCATCCGACACCACACCAATTTGATCGCCCGATTCCACTTTGTCACCGACTTTTACAGAAGGTTCAATTTGCCCGTAATACGCAAACAATTTCGCAAATTCGCCGCAACCCGAATGGTCAATCACGGTAAAACGATTCGCCAACGCGCCACCTTTCGCCGCAACTTTTACCGTGCCGTCGCAAATCGCATAAACAGGTGTGCCTTTTGCCACCATGTAATCCACACCATTGTGTGCGCTCGATAACGCCGTGCGATTGCAATAACCGCCATAAGTGCATTGCCCTTGAACCGTGCCGTCCATTTGTTCAGCCGAATCGAGTGCCGCGTAAATGTTATCGAGCGGTTGGAAGAGCGAATAAATCGGTTGGTTTTCAGTGGCTTGTTGTTCTTCTGGATTCCACTCGCAAAGATAGGGAACTGATGCAGCCTCTGACTGTGAATCTGAAGCTATGTCATTCCACTTACTTTGCGTTTCAAACCAGAAGTGCAAGTAATCTTCGCCATCGCCATGACCATTCCAATTATCAGGTTGTCCAATAGACCAATCAGAATATGTAAATGGTTCGCCAGTAATCCATTTCCAAGTACCTTCATTTTCAGAATCTGTCCCACCTAAAAATACGCCCCATTTGTGTGAACCGATTAAATTTTGAGTTTTAATCCAATCACTTTCTTCTTTTGACGTTACTGTTGCTAAATAGCCGCCTTGAGTTGAGCAAGATTCTTTTGCTTGTGACCATGTTTTAGCTGTATCAAAACGTTGGTAACTGTGATTATTCGCGGGATTAGTTAATTTTTCTGAATCCGCATGAGCAGGGTGAATTGTGAGCAGAAATAAACTTGACAGCGCAAGTGAGAGTTTTAGGCTTTTACACTGACTGACTGACTGACTGACTGACTGACCAGCCAATCTTTTGTTTTAGGTTGAACATTTTAATCTCCTGAAAAGGAAGGAAAAGGTTAAGCGGTATTTACTGAAACCGCCGAAATGGATTATAAAGGCAAACAAAATTTACACATAATTTTCTGTCAAATTTGAAAATAACGCGCAATGTGTTGGCGAAACCCCGCCTTTTTTGTTTGTGCTAAAATTCGGATTTTGAACTTTTAAGAAAGGCTAAATTATGTACGCAGAAAAACTACAACAATTTGAAAACGCTGAAAACTTAGGTGGTAAAGCGTGGCAACACGCGGCGGCTATTGATGTTATTGAAAAATTAAATTTTAAAGATTGTTCAATGCACTGTTTTCATTATCAGCAACTGTTTGAGATTTTGTTTAAACATTTGCTTGAAACTAAAACAAAATACGGCGCATATCCGCATACGCATAAGTTAGGGCGTTTGCTTGCACAACTGGTAGACGATACGGAATTTAAAACAGATTTAAAAAGCTACGAACCGCATTTAGTTTCAATTACCGTTTGCGCTGAAGCATATCGCTATAATTTTTTGATTGATTGCAACGCCTATCACAATGATATTGAAGCGTTAAATCCGTTGCTTAATGAACTA
>CAZLGN010000166.1:0-4921 GCA_964558865.1 uncultured Methylomagnum sp. | reverse complement strand
GCCTTCTTGGTCGTAAAGATATTGTCCAACCGCTTTTTTGTAATGGCTGTCGTAACCAATGGTTTTTAAAACTCGCACCATTTGGTTATTTAAAAATTGTTCGTGCAACTCAAATTTGTCGTTGCTGTGTTCGTTTAAGAGGGTTTGGATGCTAAAGGTCATAAGTTTTTTTATTTGTGAAAATGATGTTACTTGAGTTGCTTATTTATTTTTCAATTTGGCTTTTTCAAAAGCTAAAGCAACAGTTGTTTTTTTGGATGTTTTTTGGTCAAGAGTTTTTTTACTTTGGTTTGAGGAAGATGGATTAGGATTTTTTTTACGATTAACATTTTTTTTGTGAATTGCATCAAGGCAATTGAACGCATTGTATTCTTTTGGAATCACATCCAAATCTTTATCAAAAATGAAGGTCGAAACCTTAAATAGATATTTTCCAATTTGTTTAACTTGTACTCTAGGTGGATGCTGTCCTTCTTGTAATTCAAATTGCTTTTGTAAATCACTAATTAAACTATCAGCTTCTTTACGTTTAGAAAATAATTTCAGCTTTTTCCCTTTATAAACGCCTTCAATTTTGTCAAAGCCAGAATCTAAAATTTTAATTCCCATTAACTTAAAAGGTCCCCAACCATTTTTTTCCCACGCAAATGTGAGAGGTCCATAGCTAAAGCTAAGGGGTTTCACAAAAGACATTTTTTGCTTTTGTAAATCCCAGCATGGATGTTTTGTCCAAGGCGGACCTAATTCATCAAAAAAAACTTTTCCGCCATTTTCTAATTGACAAAAAAAGACTCTCTGACCACAAAATTGACACTGTGCATTTGGATTGGTGTAAGTTCTTTTGAACTCTTCATAATTGTGCTTGTCTGGATTTGAACGACCAAGTTTCATCGAACCATTTGATATTTCTCGAACAGATACTTTCATCCCGCTTGATGCGCCATATAAACTTTGGCTGCACCAATTACAAGTACAATCATACAGATGTCCATTGCCTTTTGACATTATTACTCCAGTAAAATTTGTGCATTAAGAATTTAGTTGATTAACGAATCGAAACTTGGAAAGGTACTTTTTATTGTTTATTTATTTGCCATTTTTAAAAATTCTGTAATGGGTTAATTATTCTATTTCGCAGAAAGCTCAACAAAACCATGTGTTCCGCGTTTGGATTTCACCGCTAACCACGCTTTTAAAAATTGCAATTCTTCCGTTTCAGGCAAATCGTCGAGAGATTTTCGGGTTCGTAATAATCGAAAGGCTTTTGATAATACGTCGTAACGGTCGCCCGTAATACCGTTGCGGCGCAAACCAACACTGTTTAAACGGTAATGTCGCGCTGGTCTTCCGCCGATTAACGTGAAGGGAATCACGTCCATATTTAAGCCCGTTGTGCCTTGCACAATGGCAAAAGAGCCAACGCGACAAAATTGATGCACCACGACAGAGCCGCCCATAAAAACATTGTTGCCAATTTCGACGTGACCGCCGATAGCGACGTTGTTGGCGAAAATGGTTTTATTGCCAACGCTGCAATCATGCGCGACGTGGCTGTTATTCATAAAATAGCAATCAGAACCGATGCGCGTTGCGGCGTGTTCTTTTGTGGCGCGATGCGCGGTGAAACCTTCGCGGAATGTGTTGTTATCGCCAATTTCTAACCACGTTACCGTTTCGGGTTTGAAATGAATATCTTGCGGCAAATCACCCAATACAACATTTGGGTGAACGGTGTTTCCACTGCCCATTTTGGTAAAAGGTTGAATGACCGCGTGAGCTTGAATCGTACAATTTGCACCGATTTCAACGTGACTTTCAATTACCGCAAACGCGCCAATTTTCACATTTTCACCAATTTTGGCATCGGGCGAAATATAAGCAGAAGGATGAATGTTTTGTGTCATAAAAATTAACCTCGTGGATGAAATTGTGCGTGTAAAGTTTTCAAACGTTCTCGTGCAACGTGGGTATAAATTTGAGTCGTCGATAAACTGACGTGACCTAGTAGCAATTGTACCACGCGCAAATCCGCGCCGTGATTGAGTAAGTGTGTCGCAAAAGCGTGGCGCAAAGTATGTGGTGAAAGCGGCTTCGTTATTTCAGCCAAAAATGCATAGCGTTTGATAATGTACCAAAAGGCTTGGCGCGTCATATTTCCGCCACGATTGGTCACGAAAATATAATCACTTTGTCGCCCACTCAAAAGCAATTCACGTCCACTATTCATATACATTTCAAGCGATTCCAACGCTTCTTCACCAATGGGAACCAAACGTTCTCGCCCGCCTTTGCCCACAATTTGCACCACGCCTTGACGCAAATTCAGTTGTTCAAATTTCAAATCCACCAATTCTGAAACGCGCAAACCCGTTGCGTACAACATTTCGAGCATCGTTTTATCACGTTGACCACGCGGCAGGGCGATTTGTGGCGCGGCGAGTAAGGCTTCAACATCTTGTTCTGTTAAAGATTGCGGCAACACGCGCGTTATTTTTGGCGCAGAAAGCAACGCCGTCGGGTCAACTGAAATGCTATTTTCGCGTAAAAAATAACCATAAAATCGGCGCAAACTCGACAAAATTCGCGCCGTCGTTCGGCTAGTCATTCCGATGTGATAACGATTTGCTAAAAATTCGCTGATTTTCGTTGCATCAACCGTTAGTAAATCTTTGTTCAACCACTCACTAAAAATTCTTAAATCGCTACGATAAGCCGAAAGCGTGTTTTTGCTTAAACCTTGTTCGCTCCACGCGGCATCAAGAAATTGATCAATCAAATTTTCAGAAGTAAGTGAAGGCTGTTTTGTTTTTAATTCCACGTTGCATTCCAAATCGGTAAAAATTTTTCACACTGCATTTCAAAATCGCTATTATTCAATGCTTTTTCAATCGTTTCTTCATCGAATAAATGCTGCAATTCGAGTTCAAAATCTTTTTCAAGCGCGTTAGAGAATGCAATTTTTGCGGCTTTCATTGAATTATTATTCGCTTTCAAATACGCAAATGTGACTTCCGTAAAAAAGGCTTCAGGATGTTGCAAACCGTTTCGATAAATTTCCAGTAAAGTCATCAACAAATCATTTGTAGCGAGTTCGGGCGTAAAAACTAATTCGTTGTATTTTTTTTCCGCTTCTTTATTGTCACTAAATAAATAGGTTGTGCGCGGTGAAATTTGATTAACAACTAAATGGTGTAATAACGCGCCTAAAAAATCTTTGCCTTTCAAGGTGGTGTAACGGTAAAACAAGCTGCCATTTTCTCGGCAATTTGATAATTTTCCTACTAATCGACAACCATCAACCACCAAATCAATTACCACATCTTCAAGTGATTCGCCTAAATTTTTGGCGTTAATTTTGTCAGCAAATTCACTGATTTCAGTATTTTGTTTTTCAAATTCTACATTGCCCAAAACACCAGAAAGCCACAACCCTTCAGCTCTTAAACGTTCAACAGAAACAGATTCGCCATTCAAATGTTTCTGCAACCAGTCGTGCTGAACTTTGTATTTATCGAGCCGTTCGAGATTAAACGGCTCGCGTTCTTCGGCGACACTGTCCAATGTTTTAAATCTGACCGCTAATTGATGACGCAAAAAATGTTTTTGCGGATGTTTGAAAAATGAAAAAACATCACTCAATTCAATCACGGGGTTAACTGTTTGATTCAAAACGCCCGTCCACCATTGTTCAATTTTTGGTTTGGGCGCGTTTAACGCGACAGCCGTTTCAAAATCACGCCGTGAATAATTGCGTAAATTCCAATCGGAACCGTCAAAATAACGCCGACTAAAACCGTGTAACGGATGAAAAACCGTCACGTTTTCAATGCCGTAAGATTCGCGCAAAACATCCAGTAATTCACTGATAATCACGGACGGTGGCGTTTTTTCGTTGTGATTTACCGACTGTCCGATATAAGTCAAAATCAGTTGTTGGCGTGTCGATAACACACACTCTAAAAACTGATAACGGTCGTCATTTCGCCGTGAACGGTCGCCTTTGCGGAAATGTTGCGCGATTAAATCAAAAGTCGGTTGGCGGTCAATTTTAGGAAATTCGCTGTCATTCATACCGAGCAAAGCAATGATTTTGAACGGAATCGAACGCATTGGCAGCATCGAACAAAACGTCAATTGCCCGCGCAAAAAACCGTTTGAAGATTTTTTTTCTTCAACCCGACTTTCAAGCCAACTAATAATGACCTGCAACGCCACCGTCGAATCTGCCAAATGATTTAATTGGTCGGGTAATTCGTCAAGTAATTCATTGAGTTGTTGGCGTTCAATTGGGTCAGCGTTGCTCAATAATTTTTCGGTGTAATCGTAAAGATTGCTACGCCAATCATTTAAGGTTTGGGGCATTTTGAAATTATCGCTGGCAGTAAAAAGTAATTGCAGAAAGTCATTTAACCCACCCAATGCCAACGCTGTAGAGCCTTCAATGTGTGGATACGGCAAAATATCCAACACAAAATCACTGTCATTACCAACCGCATAACCCATAAAAAGACGATTCAACATCGCTTGCCAAGTGTTTGTGTCTAAATTTGGCAAATGCAATTCCTCTTTATGATCGCCCGATTTTCCCCAACGCACTTGCGTTTCTAAAACCCAATGGCGAATCAACGCTAAATCCGTCTCAGACAAATCAAAATGCTTGTGAACAATGGGTTCAGCAAGCAAATCCAACACACTTCGCCACCCAAATCGACTTTGTGACAAATGCAAAAAACGAATGAAAATATCGAGCGCGTGATTACTTAATCGCAAACTGCGGTCAGCAATCGTGTGGTGAATATCGTGAAAAACCGCTGAAATAAAGGGTTCATAATGTTGAATATCGGGAGCCATAACGACAATGTCGCGCAATTCGAGATTTTTATCGTGTTCAAGCGCGTGAATAAGCTGATTTTTCAACACT
>CAZLGN010000165.1:0-4950 GCA_964558865.1 uncultured Methylomagnum sp. | reverse complement strand
CCAGTGTCTAAAGGCTTTAAGACGATATTCCAACATGAATTCGGGTTCGTTTTTTACTTTAGATAATTGAGCAATTACGTCTTCGTTTAAACCGACCTCAAACGTGTCCGCTTCAATTTCAGTGACAAAACCTTGTTTATAGTCTTGGTTTAAAAGGCTGTTAATTTCGTCGTTGTTCGCAGACATAAACTTCTCTCGGTAAGTGATTTTGACTACATTTTAGAAGGCTTTAATTGTTGAGTAAAGCAGTAGGTTTTAGGTTCTGTTGAAGTTTTGAACAATTAGTATTTTAAACAATCGCGTTTTTACATAAACGCTATAGCTACAGCTGGCGCACAATCCGCTAGATTAAACGCTGAATCATCATAACGTGTTTTGAATATCGATGAAAAATCAATGTAAGGACAATTCAAATTTTCTGCAATCTCTTGAACTAAAAACCGTCCAATTCCCGCGCCAATTACAGGTAAATTAGAAATAGACGCGCGGTGTAACTGTAATTCGCAACCCCGTTGAATCCGTTGTAATTGCTGATGCCTAATATCTTTTGCGACACTTTGCCAACGTGTTAATTCTTCGATTTTAAAATCATTGCCCACCATTCGCGATAATCGCCTTGCACTGGCTTCAATCGTTTTTTCATTCCCGTCAGCGGTGGGATTTTGATCATGAGATTCGGCTAATTCGCCCGTCAAACGGTACACATCTGCCGTAGTGGCAAAATACTCTGCCATCACGCCAACATCCTGATTATTATCGCGAACCGTTTGCACAACTGCCATTATCGCTGTTCTAACAATTCCCGTGTAAATCAATTCTTGTGAAATTAAGCGGGTGTAATCGCTAAAACCTTGCGCGGCAACCTTGCCGTTTTTGCACAACAAAATATCGGTGGTTGTGCTACCAATATCAACAAATAAACAATTTGAAAATTGTTTTGCCACTAACATCGCACTCGCCAACCAATTTGCGGAAGCAATTGTTTCAAAATAGTTTTTATCAATTTTCGAGACTAGCAACAAACCGTATTTGCCACAAAAAATTTGAACATCAAAATCAGCTAATAATTTGGTCATGACGTGAATAATTTGTTGAACCCCCTCGTGTCGATTTTGAAATAAATCGACTAATTCGCCCGTCATTGTAATAACGTGCCGTGAGTTTTTATTCGCTGGTAATTGCTCTAACAATCGCCGTATAGCGCATTCTAATTTATCTAAACCTTGCCACAATGGACACGGTTCTTGATAAACCGCGATAATTTTTTGTTCATAAACAACAGCGACTTTAACGTGTGCGCCGCCAATATCCCAACCAATAACGTAATCATTCATAAAATTAAAAAGGCGTTGACTTGAAAAATGTGTGAAAGTCCCTATTTTGCCACGAATCGGTACGCTGGCTAATTTAACCGACGAATTATGCTACAATCCGCGCCATTCAATCGCTTACAGGCTTCTTTTATGATTAACATCGGCAAAATTAACACCCTTAAAATCAGTAAGCAAAACAGTTCTGGTATTTATTTAAGCGATGAATCAGGGAAATACGTTTTATTGGTCGATAAAAAACCGCAAAAATACGAGTTAGACGACACCGTTGATGTTTTTGTGTTTGTCGATACTGACGAACATCTTGCCGCCTCAACGCAATTACCATTAGCACAAGTGGATGAAATTGCATATTTAAAAGTCGTTTCAGTGAATTATTACGGGGCATTTTTAAATTGGGGCATGAAAAAAGAATTACTGGTGCCATTCAGCGAACAGCATCACGAATTGGAGGTAGGCGAATCGTATTTTTTTAAACTCTTTTTAGACCACAAAGAGCGTGTGGTGGCAACAACCAAGCTAAATCAATTTATTGCTGACGAGATTGAAGACGGCGATTTTTTTGCTGGACAAAAAGTTGATTTGTTAATTGCCGATAAAACCGATTTAGGAATTAAAGCGATTGTAAATAATCGTTATTGGGGATTACTTTATGAAAATGAAATTTTTCAAGCCTTGCGAAAAGGGCAGCACCTTGATGGTTATATCAAAAACATTCGCGATGATTTACGCTTAGATTTAACCTTGCATGAAATCGGTTATAAAAAAGTGACATCGTTGACCGATAAAATTTTACAAATGTTGCATGAAAATGGCGGCGTTTTAGCTGTGAGCGATAAAAGTGAACCCGATGCCATTTACACGCTATTCGGCGTAAGTAAAAAAGTTTTTAAACAAGCGATTGGCGCGTTGTATAAACAAAAATTGATTCAAATTGAACGCGCGTCGATTAGGTTAATCGAACCAAACAACACCTGATTTTGCGATAATGAACGCTTATGAATTGTTACGAATAATGAAATTGAAACACCCAAAGGAGAGAGTTGTGACCCCTAAAATTAAAACCCAACAAAAAAAACATAAACACCATGGGATTGAGGAACTCAATGCTGAGTTCATTATGCAAGAAGCCAATAATTTTTTAAATTCGCTTGAAGATTTGCGCCGCGAAATTATTGCGCGAGATGAAATGTATAAGGCGGCTAAAAAAAGCGGTGATAAAAATGAAATGGAAAAATATCACCAGCTAGCCAGTGCAATTAGTCAAAAGTGTCTCGATTACGGACGTGTATTGTGTGATAACCCTGTTCCACAATGGGTGGAAGCAAATATGTCGAAAGACAATGCGGTTATCAGCAAACACGCTTACGAAGTCATTCGTAATAAAATTTGTGCATCATTAAACGTTTTCGAAAGCGACTTATTGCCCAACGCGCATACGTTGTTGAGTTTCGCAGAAGGTCATTATTAGTTTTACGCGCTAGAAAACCGCCGATTGAGAATTCGATGGGCGGTTTTTACAAATCAATTTCAGCCCTATTCGACAAATTGTTATCCCTTTTTTATGCAACATGGGATGTCGATCTGGTCGCGCTAAAATCACCTCGTTCAAAATTCGCTGCACAAAATTTTGTGACGGCATTTTCAAATTCAAAACCTCAAACCAGTGCCGCAAAATCAATCGTTGTTCTACATTCGAATAATTCCGAAATGGTGGAATGTTCAGCGTTGCATCGTCTGGATTAAAAACCGTTTCAAATTTTGCTTGAGAGATTTTTGAAATTAACATTTCCGCTTCAGCACAATGCGTAGCAGTTCGCGCCACCGTTTTATCGAGCGATTGCCAACGTTGTTTTAGTTGCGGAATAATCTCTTGGCGCAAAAAATTTCGATCATAAATCGTGCTTTGATTACTGGGATCTTCAATCCAAACCAATTCATTTTCCAACGCATAAGCGTTAATCATTTCTTTACTGATGTTGAGCAATGGACGTAATAAAACGCCATTTCCAAACGGCATTTTTTCGGGCATTCCTGCCAAACCTCGTAAGCCGCTGCCTCGAAAAAGCTGTAACAAAACGGTTTCGAGTTGGTCTTCTCGATGTTGGGCAATCAGTAAAACGTCATTTTCGCCGATTAAATTTTTAAATTCACTGTAACGCGCATTTCGAGCGGCTTCTTCGGGACTTTCACCTTGATTTGCATGAGCATTTACGCGCACAACTAGAAATGAAACGTCTAACAATATAGCTGTTTTTTGACAATGAATTGCCCAATCATCCGCTTCTTTTTGCAAACCGTGATGAATATAAACAGCGATAATTTTTGATTTAAATTCTGCTAATTCCGCACAAGCCGCTAACAAAACATGCGAATCTATCCCGCCGCTGTAACCAATAAAAATACGATTTAACATTGAAAAATCGTTTAATACCGTTGCAATTTCATCTTGAATTTTAAACTTTGAACTTTTCACTTTTACTTGCCTTGAGATTTGTGGATTGCAAACCGATAATAGCGTTTTTCAACGCCTTAAAAAGAGAGATGTTATGCCAAAAAAAGTCCGTATGTGGATTTTTAGTTTAGTTTTGTTGGGATTATTTAGTCCATTTGCACAAGCGCAATTGCCTGATTTTACTGAAATGGTAAAAACCAACGGCGGCGCAGTTGTCAATATCAGCACCACGCAAAAAGCTCCCGCAGGTGCAGAAAATGCCGCAGAAATGCCACAATTTCCCGAAGGATCGATGCCGCCAGAACTGGAAGAATTATTTCGCCGTTTCAATGAACAACAAGGCGGTGGTGGATTTGTGCCGAAAGAGGCGCGTTCATTAGGTTCGGGCTTTATTATTTCGTCCGACGGTTATGTTTTAACAAATCATCACGTTGTCAAAGATGCGACTGAAATCGTTGTGAAATTAAACGATAGACGCGAATTAGTCGCCAAGTTAATTGGTTCGGATGCGCGGACAGACGTGGCTTTGTTAAAAATTGATGTGCGTGATTTGCCCGTTGTGGCAATTGGCGCACCTGATAAATTACAGGTAGGCGAATGGGTGTTAGCGATTGGTTCACCATTTGGATTTGAGCAATCGGTCACAGCGGGAATCGTCAGCGCGAAAGGTCGCAGTTTGCCAGGTGGAAATTATGTGCCGTTCATTCAAACCGACGTAGCGATTAACCCAGGAAATTCGGGCGGTCCGTTGTTCAATATGGAAGGCAAAGTCGTAGGAATTAACTCGCAAATTTACAGTCGCACAGGCGGTTCAATGGGTTTGTCGTTTGCCATTCCAATGGACGTTGTGATGAATGTTGTTGAACAAATTAAACTCAAAGGAAAAGCCTCACACGGTTGGTTAGGCGTACAAATTCAAGACGTGACGCGCGAATTAGCAGAATCATTCGGCATGAAAAAACCACAAGGCGCATTGGTGGCAAAAGTTATTCCTGGTGGCCCTGCGGAACAATCGGGTGTTCAAATTGGCGATATTATTACCGAATTTAATGGACAGTTGATTGACCATTCGGCTGATTTACCGCCAATGGTAGGTATTACGCCGATTAACAATGACGCGACGTTAAAAATTATTCGTCAAGGTGAAAATCGCACGCTGCATTT
>CAZLGN010000164.1:0-5076 GCA_964558865.1 uncultured Methylomagnum sp. | reverse complement strand
GTTTGCGCGAAATATCACGCACCATGCGCGGAAAACGTTGAAAAATAAACGACACTGGCATCATGCGAACTTGCATAATCGTATCTTGCATTTCTTCTGCTACGCGATTGATGACCGCGTATTGCGCTTTAATTTCGCGTGATAACTCGCGCACACCAAAAACGGTTTCAGCGCGATTTGCCAAATAAGGCAGCGCATTTTTCGCTACGACCATTTCACCGATTAAATTCATCAAACGGTCAATTTTTTCTTGGTCAACTTTTAATGTTTTTGATGCACTTGCACTGGTATCTTCAGAGCGACGATTAAATTTAATTTCAGGAATTGCATCGGCTTTGTCTGATACAACGTCGGTTTCTGGGTGCGTTTCTTTTAATGCAATCGGTTTTGCGTTTTCAATAACGTCATCTGTTTCAGTTTCAGTTTCTGTTTCAACTTCTTGTATTTCAACAGTTTCTGCGACATCAAAATGTTCAAGTTCATCAATGTAGGTTTCTAACCAAACTAAAAGTGGTTCAGAACTACTTTGCTCAATGGCGTTGTTTAATGCGTCATCTAAATTTTCAAGGGCTTCATTTTTATTTAATGCTTTGCAACAACCTGTTAGCGTCATAGCAACCGCTTTTAAACGCCCTGCAAGCCATGTGCTATTGGTATTAGGTAAATTTAAAATTAACCGTTGTGAATCAATAATCGAATTTAAACGCTCATGTTCTTCGTCTGACAGCCCTGTTGGAATTTCAATTTTTTTATGTGCTTTGGGTTCTTGTGTTGCGTCGCTGATGCTTTGATTCACATTTTCATCAATGACGATTGAGAAGGTGCGTAATGATTCAATTAACGCTTGTTGAAGCGCGTGATTTTCGGCATCGCATTCTAAAACCAACACTAACCAACGTAACGCAGAAGAACACCACAACTGCGGCGATGATAATTCCAGCATCGTGCTGGCGAGTTGACGCAATGCTTCAACGTCATTTTTCGCTAATAACGTTTGCGCTTGGGCAATAAAATCATCATAAACAGGCTCATTATTATGTTCACCTGTTGGCACAATCAGTGAAAGAGCCGAGGTGATTTCTTCAAAACGTATTTCTTCTGGAACGTAGCGAAATAACTCACGCAATTCAGCAAGGTCTGTGCTGGTGATGATTTGAAAAGTGAGTTTGCAATCGTAAGCATCCATTTCGCTTGGTGATGTGCTATTGCCATTGGTAATAACCGCCCAATGCACTTCTGAAATTTGACGCACTAGAAAGAAAGGGTCTTCACCTTTGAAAAAACATTCTGCATCAGGTTTATATTCAAGCAAGGTAATCGGATTACCTTGCTTTAATTCTTTGTAAATTTTCATCGCTGCCATTTCAGGAAGTGGCAACGCGGGAGAATTAGTTTCTTCTTTTTCGCTAACCGCGTCGCTACTTTCAAGCAAAATAGCAACGGCATCCGAACTGCCATTTGCATCGGTGTCAATAATCAATGCGCGTAGGGCTTTAGCAAGCGCGGCGGATGTATCAGCGTATTGATTGCTAAGTTCACCTGTACTTTCAATTTCATCAGTTAACACACTGACAAAATCCATTGCTTCAAGTAATTGGTCTGCTAATTCTTGCGAATACTTGACTCTGCCATTTCGCACAGAATCCATCAAATCTTCGCTCGCGTGCAGAACGCGGGTCATTTCAGGAAAATCAAATAATCCGCTATTCCCTTTTAAGGTATGCACAAAACGAAACAACTCCACCATAAATTCGGTGTTATTTGGCTCATCTTCGAGTTGCATCAATTTTTCGCCAATGCCTTGCAGGAAATCACGCGATTCAGATAAAAATTGTTCTAATAACGCATTCATTTATGCACCTTCTCCCAGTAATAAACGGGTATAGCTTAATAATTCGTTTGGTTTAACAGGTTTGATTAAATATAAATTCGCGCCAGCGTTGTAGGCTAATACTTGGTCATTTTTGCCGCCTTCGGTAGACACCATAATCGCGGGGGCTTGTAAAATATCTTGGCTACGCAATTCTTTTAAAAAACCGTAACCGTCCATTTTTGGCATATTCACATCGACAAGATATAAGTCATATGGTTTTTGCAAGGCTTTTTCTAAGGCTTCAATCCCGTTAATGGCTTCATCCGTTTCATAACCTGCCGCTTGTAAAATGTTGCGATGGTACATTCGCACGGTTGCCGCATCGTCAATAACTAAAATAGTTTTCATCTGACCTCCACAGGTTTTTGATACACAATCGCTTCAGGAAATTTTTGCACTTTAAATAACGATGAAATTCGACTCATCGATTCCGAATGCCCTAAACACACAAATCCACCCACTTTCATAGCATCAAAAAACACTTCAGCGGCTTGGCGACGTGACACATCATCAAAATAAATCAATAAATTGCGACAAAAAATGACATCAATGTTGCGATAAGAACGCACTTCTAATGGATTCATAATGTTGACGCGCGTAAATTCGACAGCTTGACGTAAATCTTCACAAATTTGATAACCGCCATTTTTATATTTGAAATACTTAGTTAAAATTTTATCAGGCAAATTTTGTACCGAACGCGCCGAATAATAGCCTTTTTGCGCTTGTGCAATAATTTGGGTATCAATGTCAGACGAAATAATTTCAATGTCCCAGTTATCAATATCTTTCCAATACTCAAGCAAATAAATTGCAATCGAATAAGGTTCTTCACCAGACGATGACGGCACTGACCAAATCCGAATTGGTGAATTATCTTGTTTGAGGCGCGTAATCGCTGGCAAAATCGAATTTACTAAACACTTAAATTGGTATTCTTCTCGAAAAAAATAGGTTTCATTGACTGTCATCAAATTGACGAGCTTTTGTAATTCATCGCCTGACGATTCAAAACGTAATTTTACAAAGTAACTGCGAAACGTTTTTGAATCGGTTTCTTCGATACGCTCAACAAGACGTTTATCAACAAAATAGCGTTTTGAATTATCGAATTGAATGCCTGTTTTACGATAAAAAAACTCTCGAAATTTGGCAAAATCATCTTCACTAATCGTAATGTCTGCCATATCAGCGGTCGCCTTGCCCAAGTCGTTTCAACGCCAAATCGGTCGTAAAACAAATATAAGGCTCATCGGCAAAACGGATTTTTAAATTTTCTAATGCTTTAACAGCAACTTCTGTTCCCACTTCGCTGAGTAAATCAACAGCGGTCGCGCAAACATTAACGTGTTCGTCATGTTCAATAACTTGAATTAACCATTTTTCAACGTCTTCATGGTGCAATGATTCTAAAATGTTGACGGCAAAAATTCGCACGTCAGAATCGTCGTCATTGAGCAAACTATCAATAATTGGCGCGACTTGTTCGGGGATATTTTTTAATACTTCAATGGCTTCATTACGCAACGAGGCTTCATCGCTACGCAAACACTCAACAATTCCTGTAATGGCGATGTCGTCCGAAATTTGCGCTAACGTATCGAGTATTGCTGTGCGTACATTCGCATTATCTTCAATTTTTAAACGTGAAACTAATCGCGCACTAGCTTGTGGAAATTGACCTAAATCACGCGCCGCCCAACGGCGTGCGGTTTGATTTTCATTATCTAATTCACTGCATAAGCCTTCAAAATCACGCGGCGCAGCACGTTCATCTTCGTTGACAACTTGTGGATTTTTTTGTTTTATAAATGCCATTTGATTTTCTCCTATTTCATCCAAGCCAAAATTTGTTTGGTTATTCTGTCTGACGGTAAAACGACGGTTGCGCCGCCTTTTTTAATCAATTCGGCAGGCATTCCAAATACCACGCAAGAGGCTTCACTTTCAGCAATGGTTTTTCCGCCGCGTTTTTTAATTTCAGCAAACGCATCTGAACCGTCATAACCCATGCCCGTTAGCATGACGGCAATCACTCTTGATGCTTCATAATTTTCTAAAACAGAGCGTCCGAGTAATTCCACTGATGGATGCCACAAAAACTCTTTATTTTCAGGTTTAGGAATAATGGTCGATTTTCCGCCACGTTGTGCGATAACCATATCCGCGCCACCTTTTCCAATGTAGATATAACCCGCTTCAATCGTTGTTGGCTTTGCCGCTTCTACAACGGTGAGTTCACACAAATCATTCATCCGATTGGCAAACGGTAATGTAAAACTAGAAGGCATATGTTGTGCCACTAATACGGGATACGGAAAATCAGCAGGGAATACTGGCAAAATATCTTCCAGCGTGCGAGGTCCACCCGTTGAAACGCCAATCACGACAATGCCATTTCCAGCAACACTGCCGCGTCGAATAATTGACGCTGTTTCTGTTGTAGATTTGTTTCTTTCAAAAAGTGGGCGTGTTGTTGCAACAGAGCGTGTCGTTTTAATTTTCGACCTTGCCGCTGCACGCACTTTACTGACTAATTCTTTTTTAATGTCATCAATGGTGAGAGAAATTGTGCCGCTCGGTTTTGCAACGTAATCCACCGCGCCTAATGCAAGGGCTTCAAATGTGGCTAACGCGCCTTTTTCTGTCAACGATGAAACCATAATTACAGGGACTGACCGCTCTGCCATAATCAGTGACAACGCGGTCAAACCATCCATTTCAGGCATATTGATGTCTAATGTCACAACATCTGGCGCAAAAAGTTTATTTTCTTCAACCGCTTCTTTGCCATTACGCGCAAAACGAATTTCAAAATCGCCTTCTTCACTGAACATCGTGCTAAGTTGGCGACGCATTAACGCTGAATCGTCAACAATCAAAAGTTTAATCATGCCTAAAATCTCCTGTTATTCGCCTGAAAAGGCAGCAAGTCCTGCGCGATCGTGTGCTTCGAGTAATTGCGAAGGTTCAATCAATAAAATTAAGCGTTTTTGTTTTTCCAAATTTGCCACGCGCGAAATTAAATTCATCTGACTGGTTGATAAATTTGGCGCAGGTTCAATTGCTGATTTTGGGACTTTCAACACTTCGGCAACCGAATCAACAATAAAACCTGTCCGCAACCCGTCAAACAAAAACACCATAATGCGTTGTTGCTCGGTGCGTTCAATCGTTGGCAAACCTAAACGACGACGTTGGTC
>CAZLGN010000163.1:0-5130 GCA_964558865.1 uncultured Methylomagnum sp. | reverse complement strand
TTAGCATAGATAATCATAGATAATCATAGATTAAAATGAACTGTTACTTACCCCGCACTTTTCAATGTGCTGATTGCTGAAAAAACGCGCAATAACCACTAATCACACACTTTTCACAAAGCGGTTTTCGTGCCATACAAGTGTAACGTCCATGCAAAATCAGTAAATGATGGGCATCTTGTTTAAATTTTTCAGGAATGACGCGCTCTAATTCTTTTTCAACGGCTAAAACCGTATTCGCGCTAGCTAAACCAATGCGATTTGAAACCCGAAAAATGTGCGTATCAACAGCAATCGTCGGTTCACCAAAAGCGGTGTTTAACATCACGTTTGCCGTTTTTCGTCCAACGCCTGCTAAATTTTCCAATTCAAGGCGCGTGTGCGGCACTTCGCCGTTGTGTTTTTCGAGTAATTTTTGACACAACAAAATGATATTTCGCGCTTTGGTGTTGAATAATCCAATAGTTTGAATGTAGATTTTTAAGCCTTCTTCGCCAAGTTCTAAAATTTGTTCTGGCGTATTGGCGATTTCAAATAATCGCGCCGTCGCTTTGTTGACACTTTTATCGGTTGCTTGAGCAGATAAAACCACTGAAATCAAAAGCTCAAAATGGCTGTGATAAACCAATTCCGTTTTGGGCTGTGGAATGGCGATAACGAGTTGTTCAAACAAACGTGAAATTATTTGTGTATTCATGCGGCAAAGGTTTTGCTGTAAGCAACGAAATCGTGAAATTTCTGATTTGCCGCGCCATTCATGATGACTTCGTTCGCTTTTGCAATACCATCTGTAAGTGAATCGGCTAAATCTGCCGCATAAATCGCCGCACCCGCATTCAATAAAACAATATTTTTTGCCGCACTGGTTTCATTATTTAAAACCGATTTCAACATTTTCAAACTTTCTGCCGCATTTGTAATCGTGATAGTTTCTAAACTTGCTCGCGCTAAACCAAATTCTTCAGGCGTGATGGTGTAACAAATTACCTCGCCATTTTTCAATTCGGCAACGTGTGTTTTGCATGAAATACTAATTTCGTCTAAACCGTCTTCAGCACTGACAACTAAAACGTGTTGGCTACCTAATTTTTTGAAAACGTAGGCAAGCGGTTCAACCCATTTTTTATCGAATACACCAATCAATTGATGTTTGACCTTCGCGGGATTAGAAAGCGTTCCGAGTAAATTAAATAATGTTCTCACGCCTAAATCTTTACGCACTTTTCGAGTGTGCTGCATTGCACCGTGATAATTTTGGGCAAACAAAAAACCGATTCCTAACACCTCAACGCATTGTGCAACTTGTTCGGGTGATAAATGCAAATCGACACCCGCCAATTCCAAAACGTCTGCGCTGCCGCAACAACTCGACACGGAACGATTGCCGTGTTTAGCAACAATTCCACCCGCTGCGGCGACAACAAATGCGCTTGCAGTAGAAATGTTAAATGTATTTGCGCCATCACCACCTGTGCCACAAGTATCGATAACGTGTTCACCGACGATTTCAATGGATTTAGCCAGTTCGCGTAGCACTTCGGCAGCAGCGGTGATTTCGTCTATTGTTTCACCTTTTGAACGCAACGCACATAAAAAACCCGCTATTTGCGCGTCACTTGCTTTACCGCTCATAAATTTGAGCATCACTTCCCGCATTTCTTCTGATGTTAAATTTTGATGTTGTAGCAGCTTTTCTAATAGTTCATTCATGATTATTTTTGCAACAAAAATTGCTTTTAAGAGGTTTCATTTTTAACAAACGCGCATTCAAGTAGCAAGCGCAATTTATTTTTTGTGATGGAATTAGAACTTAAAAATAGCTTTTTATTACCATTTCACTTTTTTTAGGATAAGGTGAAAAGATTACGCCGAAAGCCACCAAAAATTATAGCAATACCTAATAATGATTTTAGGCATAAGGTAATGTGGCGAGTTCTAATTTTGGCGATACAATCAAAAAACAATATGTTTAAAGCTAAGGCGTTGGCAAGCGAGAATCGTTAAAATACGAACGCAGTGTTTTTTTCAAATTTGAAACGCTCAAAATAAAACACAATTTTTAATCACTTTAATTTTTAATTTTCGGAGAAAAACAACATGGCGGGTCACAGTAAATGGGCAAACATTAAGCACCGCAAAGCAGGACAGGATGCGTTGCGTGGAAAAATTTTCACCAAGATATTGCGTGAAATCAGCGTAGCTGTAAAAACAAGCGGCGTTGATGCGGCAAGTAATCCTGGCTTACGGTCGGCAATTGATAAGGCTTTAGGCGCGAATATGCGTCGTGACACGATTGACACAGCAATTAAAAAAGCGGCTGGCACCTTGGAAGGCGTGAATTATGAATCAATCCGTTATGAAGGTTATGGCGCGGGCGGTGTCGCAGTTATCGTCGATTGTTTGACCGATAACAAACAACGCACGGTCGGTGAAGTACGTCATGCTTTCAGCAAATCAGGTGGGAATTTAGGTACTGATGGTTCCGTGGCATATATGTTCAGCACAGTCGGCATTATCAGTTACTCAGCTGAAATCGATGAAGATGCTTTGATGGAAGCGGCAATTGAAGCGGGCGCAGAGGATGTTGTAACAAATGACGACAGCTCAAAAGACGTAATCACAACACTTGAAAATTATTTGAATGTCAAAGAAGCGTTAGTTGCAGCGGGTTTTGTACCAGAAAATGCTGAAATCACTATGCAAGCCAGCACTAAGGCTGAATTGGATCAAGAAAATGCAGAAAAAATGATGTTGTTAATTGAACGTTTGGAAGATTTAGATGACGTACAAAACGTCTATTCAAATGGCGATATTAGCGACGAAATTATGGCAATGATGGGTTAATTTTCGATACAGTGTGAAGCCACATACCTAAAATTTGTATCTGCATTGAATTTAACCAAATTTAATGCAGGTGCAACGGTCACTTTCGTTTAATTTCTACCTGTTACCTTTTTTTAGTAACTGCTGAATTTTCACACTTTAGAGCCATAAAAAAGCTGAATTTTTAGAATGTCGAAGCCATAAAAATGATATGGACTAAAGCAACTCATACCCACATCACAAAATTTTTGATAAGGGTGCTTTGTAAAATACGCTACAATTTTTAGAAAAATCTCATGCTTTTTGTTAACTTTTTGTTAAACTGCTGCATCATTTTGATTCCCAGTATTCATACTTATCAACCAAAAATAACTACCTTTCGAACCTTTAAATTTATGACGACAATCAACATTACCCGTCCCGAAGTGTCTAACAACTTTACAAGTCTTCCAAACGAATTTTTTAACTTTGGACGCAACATTAAAGATCTAAAGCCCCGTGATAGCTCAGTTCTGCATTACTTACTCTCAAAACCTCCTCATTGGAAAGTTGTCGCCAAAGACATCGCTGTTGGAGTTAACATCTCCATCAATACCGTCTACGCTGCATTATCGACTCTTCAAAAACTAGGCATTGCTAGCTATACCCGTGATAAATCTGGATACACTAATTGGAAAGTTTCAATCCCCCAAAATCTTTGCAACCCTGTTGTCGAACCTCATACTAAAAAACCTCACGAGAAAAATGGAGATACAATAACAAAGATTGAAAAATCTTTAAAAAAACAAAAAACAACAACCGATATAAAAAATAATTTCACCCAAAAAAGTGATGATCAAACAAGCGATGAAGTGCCTGTCGATTACATCAACAATCCTACAAACTTAGTCGATAAACCGACGGTTAAAAAAATCAAAGAAGCGGAAAAAAATATTGCCACTCAAGAAAAACTTATTAAAAATAAACTCCAATCAAACGACTCTGAAGTAATATCAAAACCAGAAGTAATATCAAAAAATGAGTCACCCATCGAAGAAATCGAAGAAATCGAAGAAATCGAAGAAATCGAAGAAATTGAAGAATCCGAAAAAATAACCGCTGTACAACTTATTGCACAGCGTATTACACAACGTATCACACAGCCCATTGAAAACGACGTTAAAAGTCACGTTGAAAATCCTATTTCACAAACAGAGTTTCAATCAGCAGAAATTGAAGTTATTGAAGCAAAAAAAGAATTTAAATTTGAATTTCATCAAACCCTAACGGACATTGAAAAAGCCACCGCTAGAAAATCTATAATGCAAGCCAATCTCGATGACGTTACGATTCAAGCTGCATTGAACTCGTTAAATAAAGCAATCGATTCAGGCACTCTACGATCGCCGCTCGCCTACTTACATGGTTTAATCAATAAAGCTAAAGATGGCACGTTAGACACTAGAAAATACGGCGAACAGTCAACAAATGTACGTTCAACACAATCAGATAACGAAAGAAGAAGTCCAAAAAATCGGAAAACCGAAATTAAATTATTTATTGATAAATTTGGATCCGAGGAACTTTTTTCAGAACTAATCAAAGAAAACTTTGTTTATTCAAAAATAATTGGTCACATTCATTATGATGAAATTAAAGAATTAGGATTATTGAGTGATTCTTGGATTAAAAAATACTCAGATTTTCAAATAGCAAGACTGAAAAGAATGGTGGAGGAATCTGAAAAGAATCCAATAGTAGAAGAGGTTAAAAAAGAAAACGTAAAACAACGTATGACTCCTGAAGAGTTTGAAATAGCTAGAAATAACATGATTAAAAGAGCCGAAGCTGTTCTAAGACTTCAGAATGCAGAAAATGCCACCCCAGAAGAACTCGCAAAAATGGAGCAAACCGAATTAGATCCCGCTATAGAGGCTCAAGCTAAACTAGATTATGCTCGATTAGCTAGAGCTAAAAAGGAGTATGAACAATCAGTTCAAGAGGAAATTCAAAACGAAGCTAAAGAGAAAATCCAAGAGGAAATTCAGGACGAAATCCAAGACGAAGTTCAAGAGGAAATTCAAGAGGAAATTCAGGACGAAGTCCAAGAGGAAATCCAAGACGAAGTTCAAGACGAAGTTCAAGAGGAAATCCAAGACGAAGTTCAAGACGAAGTTCAAGACGAAGTTCAAGACGAAGTTCAAGACGAAGTTCAAGACGAAGTTCAAGACGAAGTTCAAGACGAAGTTCAAGACGAAGTTCAAGACGAAGTTCAAGACGAAGTTCAAGACGAAGTTCAAGACGAAGTTCAAGACGAAGTTCAAGACG
>CAZLGN010000162.1:0-5151 GCA_964558865.1 uncultured Methylomagnum sp. | reverse complement strand
GGAGCTTTTTAGTGCCGCCGCTATTGGACATCTTTTTATTGTGCATTAGCTATATTTGCACAAAATATATCACGCCAGCTCTTCAAAAAGCAGGCTGGAATATCCAAACACAAATCAGAGAAGAATTTTCCTTTACTGATGGCAGAATCATCGTGCGTGGTAATTTACGTTTGTTATCGAACCAAAATAAAAAACGCGCTGATTACTTGCTCTTTTATCATAAAAATTTGCCGCTTGCTGTTATTGAAGCGAAAAGAAATAAACATAAAATCGGCGATGGAATGCAACAAGCATTAGCTTATGCGGATGAATACAATTTAGACCTCCCCTTTGTTTTCAGCAGCAATGGTGATGGCTTTTTATTTCACGACAAAACAGGCTTATCCGCTCAAGTTGAAACCGAATTGAGCTTAGATGAATTTCCCAGCCCCGAAGCACTTTGGCAAAAATACTGCGAATGGAAGCAATTAAACGCCGAAGAAGAAAAGATGATTACATCCCTCTATCATGATGAAGGCGATGGACGCACGCCGCGCTATTATCAAATCAATGCGATTAACAAAACGATTGAAGCCATTGCTAAAGGACAGCAACGTTTATTGCTGGTTATGGCAACAGGCACAGGAAAGACCTACACCGCATTCCAAATCATTTGGCGACTATGGAAAAGTAAAACAAAAAAACGCATTTTATTTTTGGCAGACCGCACTATTCTCATTGACCAAGCTAAAAATCAAGATTTTTCACCTTTTGGCGATTCGATGACCAAAATTGAGAACCGCGAAGTAAATAAAAATTTCTCAATCTATTTAGCGTTATATCAAGGCGTAACAGGTAAAGAAGAAACCAAAAATATCTACAAACAATTCTCTCCCACCTTTTTCGATTTAGTCATTATTGATGAATGTCATCGAGGCAGCGCAGCAGAAGATTCTAATTGGCGCAACATTTTGGAATACTTCAATACAGCAACGCATATCGGATTAACCGCGACACCTAAAGAAACCAAAGACGTAAGCAACATTCATTATTTTGGCGAACCGATTTACACCTACAGCTTAAAACAAGGCATTGAAGATGGATTTTTAGCTCCTTACAAAGTCATTCGCGTGATTAGCGACAAAGACGAAGATGGCTACACGCCCGAAGCAGGAAAATTAGACAAACACGGTAAAGAAATTGAGCAACGTACTTACGGCACAGCCGATTATGACCGTCATCTTGTTTTGGAAAAACGCACGAAGTTTGTGGCGCGTAAAGTATGGGAATATCTCAAAGCCACTGACCCGATGGCAAAAACGATTATTTTCTGTGATGACCAACCGCACGCAGAAAGAATGCGAGAAGCATTAGTTAATTTAATTCCTGAAGCAGCAACAAATCGACGCTACGTCGTGCGAATTACAGGCGAAGATAAATACGGCAAAGCGGAATTATCTAATTTTATTGCTGTCGATGAGCCATATCCTGTGATTGCCACCACTTCACAATTACTCACAACAGGTGTTGATGCCAAAACCTGTAAATTGATTGTGCTAGACAAAACAATCAATTCTATGACCGAATTTAAACAAATCATCGGCAGAGGAACACGCTTGCGTGAAGATTATGGCAAATTCTTTTTCACCATCATGGATTTCAAAAATGCAACGCGCTTATTCAAAGATGACGATTTTGATGGTGAGCCTGTTTGCATTTACGAGCCGCAAGGCGACGAGCCGATTGTTCCACCTGATGATTTAGAAGAGCGAGATAATCAAACGCAAGGCGGAACAATTGAACCCGAGCCTGAACCACCACAGCCAAAAGAGAAGCGAATTCTTGACGATGTTGAAGTCGATGAAAGAAGAACAATTATTCAGGTGCTTAACGCTAAAGGCGAATTGGTGACAGATGATTTGCATAGTTATTCGCGCCAAAAACTCAATGAAACTTTTGGTTCATTCAACGATTTCATGCGCCGCTGGTCAGAAGCCGAGCGCAAAGAAAAGTTATTAGCCGAACTCGAATTGCAAGGCATTCCCATCACGCACTTAAAAGAAATTGTCCCAAACGGCGACGAGCTAGATATTTTCGATTTAATTGTTCACGTTGCCTTTGACCAAAAACCGCTTACTCGTAGCGAGCGCGTCAAACAAGTCCGAAATCAAGATTATTTTGCTCAATATAACGAACAAGCACGCGCTGTGTTAGACGCATTGCTTGATAAATATGCGTTGCAAGGCATTAGCGGAATTGAAAATGCCGAGATTTTGAAATTACCGCCGTTTGATAAATTTGGCAGCAAAGTTCAAATCAAACGCGGCATTTTTGGCAGTGACGAAAAGTATTCACAAGCGATTTCTGAATTAGAAAAACACATTTATCAACAACATTTTGCTTAAAAATAACACAAGGATTTCCTTCAAATGAGTATCAGCAGCACAATCAAATCCATTCAAGACATCATGCGTAAAGATGATGGTATTGACGGCGACGCACAACGCATTGGGCAATTAGTTTGGATGTTGTTTCTCAAGGTCTTTGACCAACGCGAAGAGGAATGGGAAAGCGATGCCGCTGACAAAGGTGAAATCTATCAGCCTGTTGTGCCTGAAAACTGCCGCTGGAAAAATTGGGCAAGTATTGATGCAGAAGGGAATCCTAAAATCAGCAATGATGACATTTTGGATTTTGTAAATAACACGCTATTTCCAACGCTCAAAGAATTACCCATCGAAAATAATCCGAAAGCAAAAGTGGTGCGCGAAGTTTTTCGTGATGCTTACAATTACATGAAAACGGGAAGTTTGTTGCTTCAAATAGTGCAAAAACTCGAAGAATCTATCAACGTTTATGACTTCAAAGAACGCCAGCATTTAGGCGATATTTATGAGCAAATTTTAAAGGACTTGCAGAGCGCGGGCAATGCAGGTGAGTTTTATACGCCGAGAGCTGTGACACAATTTATCGTTAATCGCGCCAATCCACGTTTAGGCGAGAAAATACTCGACCCCGCTTGCGGCACAGGCGGATTTTTAACCGCAACCATTGATTATTTAAACAAGCAACTCGACGACAGCGCGACTTCTGACGATTACGCGGCAATTCAAAATGCGATTCATGGCTTTGAGAAAAAACAACTCCCGCATTTGTTATGCACGACCAATATGTTGTTACACGGCATTGATGTTCCCTGCCAAATTGAGCATAAAAATACGCTTGCTAAATTTTGGAATGATTGGCGCGGCAATGAGCAAGTTGACGTTATTGTCACCAATCCGCCGTTTGGCGGCATGGAAGATAATGACGTAGGCAATGATTTCCCTACTGCATTTAAAACCCGCGAAACGGCGGATATGTTTTTAACGCTGATTGTCAAAAAATTGTTAAAACACAACGGACGGGCGGCTCTGGTTTTGCCTGATGGTTTTTTATTTGGCGAAGGCATCAAAGGAAAAATCAAAGAATTGCTGCTCACAGAATGCAATTTACATACGATTGTTAGATTACCCAATGGCGTGTTCAGTCCTTACACAGGCATCAAAACGAATTTGTTATTTTTTACCAAAGGCAAGCCAACCGAAACCATTTGGTTTTATGAGCATCCTTACCCCGAAGGCGTAAAAAATTACAACAAAACAAAACCGATGCGTTTTGCTGAATTTCAAGCCGAGATAGATTGGTGGGGCGATGAAGCAGACGGATTTAGCGCACGAGTTGAAAATGAACGCGCATGGAAACTTGATTTTGCCAGCTTGAAAAATGATGCCGAAACTCGTGCAAAAATTCATTGGCAACAAGCAGAAGCACTAAAAAAACAAGCTCACGGGCTGAATTTGCAATTAAAAGATTTGTCCAAAGGTGATGAAAAAATCGAAGCCTTAAAACAGCAAATCGACGATTTAAACGCGCAAGCCAAAGAACAGCAACAAGCTGGCGATGCCATTTACAACGCGATTTTCAATTTGGATTGTAAAAATCCGCATCAAGTTGAGCAAGAATGCCACGACCCCGACAAGTTATTGCAGATGTATTTTGAGCAACAGCAAGAGATTGAAGGATTGCGCGACAATTTGAAAACGATATTGAATACAGCTTTGAGCAATTAAGGAGGAATTATGCAATGGCAACAAGTTAGAGCGAATTATCCTAATCAATGGTTAATCGTTGAAGCGTTAGAGGCTCACACCGATAACGCACAGCGGCTTCTTGAACAATTAGCCGTTATCGAATCTTGTCAGGATTCTAAAACGGCTTTTAATCATTATCACGAATGGCATAAAAATTATCCTGAACGTGAATTTTATTTTTTACACACCAGCAAAGAGCAATTAGAAATTGTGGAACGGCAATGGTTAGGAATCAGAAAAAATGTTGCAACTTCGTGATAATTTACTTTTTACCAGCATCGTTTGTGCTTATCAAAACAAGATGTTAACCGTTGACCATGTACTCATTGATACAGGTTCAGCAAGCACTATTCTTGCGATGGATGCTGTTGAAGAAATTGGTGTCATGCCTGAACCTGATGATACGTTGCATATCATTCGAGGCGTGGGCGGTAGCGAATTAGTATTTGTGAAACAACTCGACTATTTGCAACTAAATCATCAAAAGTTGTTCAACTTTAAAGTTGAGATTGGCGAAATGGATTACGGTTTTAATATCAACGGGATTTTAGGCATGGATTTTTTATTGGAATCAAAAGCCATACTGGATTTGAACAAATTAGAGATTCACTTTAAGTGAGGTAGTCATGCAGAACATTGTCACAAGCATTACGGATAATGCAGAAATTAACCAGTTGTTACAGCAAATTACTGAACTAGATAACAGACCAATCGAGGAAATTATTATTGATGTCCTTGAATGCTACTTGAAGAAGTTAAAAAGTAAAAAATTGCACGCTATCATTGAAAAAAACGACAAATGACCAACCTAATAACTCAACACCTCGACACATGGACAACCGCCCCAAACGGCATTAAGAAATTACGCGAATTGATTTTAGAACTCGCGGTGCGTGGGTTGCTTGTGCCACAAAATCCCGATGATGAACCCGCCAGCGTTTTATTAGAAAATGTTAAACAGTACGAAGCTCCTTTTGCTCTGCCTTCACTACCGTACACTTTTAAAGCCTGTTTTTCATAGAATTAAACTGAACTGAGG
>CAZLGN010000161.1:0-5173 GCA_964558865.1 uncultured Methylomagnum sp. | reverse complement strand
CTCACCGTCGCGTTAGAACATACTTTGTCCGCACTCGAAACGCCTCAAGATAAAGCCTTTGTACAAGCCATTTGTTACGGCGTTTGTCGTTATTATCACCGCTTACAATTCTTACTTTCACAGTTGCTCGATAAACCCATTAAAGACGCAGAAATTTACGCGCTCGCTTTAGTTGGCTTGTATCAATTGGCATTTATGCGAGTAAAAACACACGCTGCTGTTTCTGAAACCGTTGATGCAACACGCAAAAAATCGTGGGCAAAAAATTTGATTAACGCGCTATTACGGCGATATTTGCGCGAACAAGAAAGTCTCGAATCACAAGCTAATTTGAATCCCGTCGCATTGCATTCGCATCCAAAATGGTTGATTTCGCGCATTGAAAACGATTGGGGTAATGAAAACGCGGCGCGAATTTTCAACGCCAATAACGCATTTCCTCCGATGATTTTGCGTATCAACGTGTTACAAACTTCGCGCGAAAATTATTTACAACAGCTTGCCTATTTAGATATTGAAGCTGAGACGGTTGAAAACTGTCCGTCGGCGATTCGATTGATTAAACCTGTTGGCGTGTTGTCATTGCCAAGTTTTGAAAACGGTATGGTTTCAGTTCAAGACACGGCGGCGCAATTTGCCGCAGGTTTGCTAGAATTGGAATCGGGTCAACGGGTTTTAGATTTATGTGCCGCACCTGCGGGGAAAACGGCGCATATTTTAGAATCGCAACCCGATTTAGAATGCGTGGCAGTCGATATTGATGCCGCCCGAATGTTGCGAGTGGAAACAAATTTGCAACGACTAAATTTAGTGGCGCAGTTAATTGTTGGCGATGCGACGCAACCTGAAAATTGGTGGGACGGTCGATTATTTGATCGTATTTTGGTCGATGCGCCGTGTTCAGCATTAGGCGTAATTCGTCGCCATCCCGATATTAAACTTTTGCGCCGTGCGGATGATTTAACCGCCCTGCCCGCGCTGCAAGCGGCAATTTTAAACGCAGCGTGGTCAATGTTAAAAGAAGACGGCTTGTTGATTTATGCCACTTGTTCGATTTTAAAAGCTGAAAACGAAAACCAAATCATGCAATTTTTGGCAGAAAATTCTGACGCGCAAGAAATGCCTTTCGATAAAAATCCTGCTCAACACGGCTGGCAAATTTTGACGGGCGACAACGATTGCGACGGTTTTTATTATGCTCGCTTACGCAAAACAAGTTCAGCGGCATAGTATTTGCTGTTATTTTCGTTATCATTTTCCTTTATTTCATTTTTGAGAACATCACATGAATAAATCTAAAACTATTTCAGCCTTTGAAACCTTTTTGGAAAAGGCTCAACAAAACAATATGGACATTATTGAACTGTTATCGGCTGGCGAATTATTAACGCCAGTTCAGCAAATTGAATTGTACGAAACGTGGATTAAACACAGCGATTCGCCAGTTCGCTACGCCGCCTATTTCAATTTGGCAGTGATTTTAGATCAGCAAAAACTGCCCGAAAAAGCCGAGCAAGCCTACCGTGATTCCATCGAAGTTAATCCTGATTTTATTCAAGGAAAATTCAATTTAGGCGCGACGTTAGAGCGTCAAAGTCGCATCGAAGAATCCTTAAATCAATGGCGCGGCATTGTTTCAGAATACGAATACATTGCGCTTTCTGACGAAGATAAAAAAATCTACATTTTGGCGTTGAACAGTTTGGGCAGGGTTTTAGAAACCGAGCGTAATTTCCAAGAATCCGAACAATTTTTGACGCAAAGTTTGTTACTCAGTCCAGAACAACCGAAAGTGATTTCGCATTGGGTGCATTTGCGTCAAAAACAATGTGAGTGGCCCGTTTATAAACCTGTAATGGGCGTGACAAAAACGTCGATGATTGCTGGAACATCTGCGTTAGCGATGTTAAGCGCGTCGAATAATCCACAAGAACAACTCGAAAATTCACAAAATTTTGTCGAAGAAAAAGTCGATAAACACTTGCCACAATTGGTTGAAGGTCAAGCACCTTATAAACACGATAAAATTCGCATCGGCTATTTGTCGTCCGATTTTCGCACGCATGCCGTGTCGTTGCTGACGGTGGAATTGTATGAACTTCACGACCGCAACAAGTTTGAAATTTACGGTTTCTGTTTTACACCGCCAGACGATTCAGCATTGCGAGCGCGTGTCATTGACGGAATGGATACCTTTATTTCTGTCAATGACATGACGGATGAAGAAGCCGCACGTTGCATTCATTCACACGAAATTGATTTGTTGGTGGATTTGCAAGGCTTAACGTCAGGCGTGCGTCCGAACATTTTGGCGTATCGTCCCGCGCCTGTTCAAATCACTTATTTAGGCTTTCCAGGTACAACCGCATTGCCCAATATCGATTATGTGATTGGCGACGAATTTTTAATTCCGCCTGAACTCGCTGCCTATTTCAGCGAAACGCCGCTTTATATGCCGCACGTTTTCCAAGTTTCAGACCGAAAACGTCCCGTGGGTGAAAAACCCACGCGCGAAAGTTGTGAATTGCCCGATGAAGCGTTTGTTTTCTGTTCATTCAACAACAACTACAAAATCACCGAAGAAATGTTTGCCTGCTGGATGCGGATTTTAAAACGTGTACCAGACAGCGTTTTGTGGTTGCTTGCGGACAATGAATGGTCGCATGACAACATGGTAAATGCCGCGATAGCGCACGGAATTGAAAAAGAACGCTTAATTTTTGCGTCACGGGTTACTCCAGCGGATTATTTGGCGCGTTATCAAGTTGCAGACGTATTTTTAGATTGCACGCCATTTAACGGCGGCACAACAGCCAATGATGCGTTGTTTATGGGCTTACCGATTCTGACTTTAACAGGCAAAACCTTTGCTTCGCGCATGGCGGGAAGTTTATTGCATTCTCTGAGTTTGGATGAATTGATTACTTACAATTTTGAAGATTACGAAGAAAAAGCCGTTGAATTGGCGGGGAATCGTTCACACGTTGCCGATTTACGCCGCAGCATTGAAGCGCGTCGTTCAACGTGTCATTTATTTGATATGCCGCAACAAGTTCGCGACATCGAGGCATTGTACGAAAAAGCGATTGCTCAAGGCATTCCGAATAAACAAACGAAAGCCATTACAACTTCAACGTCCGTTAATCAAAGCGAATTTGCGGTTTTAAGTTTGTTTTATGGCATCGTGATTCGCATGAAACGTGCGCCAAAATCGACCAGTCAACCGCATATTCACGCCGATTTTCAAGGTTCAACGGCGCGAATTACCTTGAATCCGATTGAAATCACGCAAAGTCATTTACCAACACGACAAGAGCGTTTAGTTTTAGCATGGATGGAAATTCACCAAGACGATTTGCTGGCGAATTGGGATTTGGTTCAACATGGGCAAACGCCTGTGGTGATTGATGGTTTGAAATAATAAGGAAATTTAATGAAATCATTTTTACACGTTGGCTGTGGACAAAAACGAAAAAATCAAACGACTATTGGTTTTAACACAGATGAATGGAACGAAATTCGTTTTGACATTAGTGATGCAAACAAACCTGATTTAATCGGTACTATGCTTGATATGCAATCAGTTTTAAGTGAATCTATGGATGCACTCTATTCAAGTCATAACATTGAGCATCTTTATCCTCATGAAGTCAAAATCGCTTTAAAGGAGTTTCTGCGGGTTTTAAAACCTGACGGTTATGTGGTGATTACTTGCCCAGATATTCAATCTGTTTGTGCATTAGTTGCCGAAGATAAATTAACGGATGCTGCGTACATGTCCGTTTCAGGCGCAATTACGCCGTTAGATATTCTGTATGGTCTTGGTACATCACTAGAACATGGTGATTTGTATATGGCGCATAAAACAGGATTTACGAAAAAAACGCTGTCAACTGAATTGCAAAAAGCGGGATTTGCGATTGCAGGTGTCATTGTAAAACGAGAGTCATTTTTTAATTTATGGGCAATTGCTAGCAAAAAACTATTAGAACGCGAAGAACTGATTGGCATTATGAAAGAACACGGCATTGTCAATTAACTGGCTGGCTAAACACCTAGTCAGATGAATATCAACTAGGTGTTATTCATTTACCGTCAAGATTTATCGGTAATTTTTTTGACTTTTTAACCATGACTAGACAATCAAAAATGTATCAACACATACTCCTCGCGGTCGATTTTTCAGAAGACACGGATTGTCTAGTTAATCGCACGGCTGAAATAGTTTTGCTCAATGACGCAAAACTCAGCATCGTTCATATTTTAGATAACATTCCTATGCCCGACATAAGCTACGGCACAATCATTGCGCTTAGTGATGAAACGGATAACGCTTTGCTCGAACTCGAAAAAACGAAGCTGAATGAAATCAGTCGGCGTTTAAACGTGCTAGATGAACAGAGTTGGCTAATTTGGGGTTCGCCAAAAGAAGAAATTTGCGCTCTCGCCAAGGAAGAGAACGTGGATTTAATTATCGTTGGTTCACACGGGCGACACGGTTTGGCGTTACTGCTCGGTTCAACGGCAAACGATGTATTGCATCACGCGCCATGCGATGTTTTAGCGGTTCGATTACCAAACGATTAAAAATCACAATCCTTTGAAATAATTACGGCATATTTTTTGCTTTTGTTACAAAAAAATGACAGCTATATTTCAAAGGAAATCCGATGACAAACTCGAAAAACTTCGCAAAATTTATTTTTTGTGCGCTTAACGCTTTCGTCGCTATTGATGTAAATGCGGCAGAATCAGTAAAAACTATTGAGCAAAAAAAACAAGAGTTGCTTGCAATTGAAAATCGTCTTGATGCAAAAATGCAAAAAATTGATGAAAAACTAAAATTACTTGAAATTAAAGAGGCGAATGTTTCAATTGTTGCGCCGTTACCGCCAGAAAAAATAACTCTTTCACAAACTTTAAAAACCGATTTGCCTGAAAATTTATCTGAAAAAAAAGCGGCTGACGACAAAAAGTATGACAAATCCGCTTCTACAGTCAGTTATGGTTCAAAAGGTTTTGAATTTAAAACGGATGACAAGAAATTTTCAATGGCAATTCAAAACCGTTTGCAATTTCGTTACGCAAATCCCTTTGACGGCGACCCGCGTTCCCTTGCAAATTTAGAACAAGACCAAAGTTCGTTTATGGTGCGCCGCGCTCGAACAAAAAT
>CAZLGN010000160.1:0-5193 GCA_964558865.1 uncultured Methylomagnum sp. | reverse complement strand
GTAACAAATTGTTTTTCATAACAAAAAATGTTTTGTTGCTAAAAAACAATAGGGTAAATAGCAATGTTTAATTTACAACAGATGCTGTAATTCTGAATGTGTTTGAAATAACTGCTCACGAAAATTTTCAATCATTTTCGATGTACGTTGTCCACGCGCCAATGACACACTTACCTCTTTCAAAACACGCATTGGACGACTGGTTAAAAAAACCAATTTGTCCGCCAATGCAATGGCTTCGCGCAAATCGTGCGTTACAAATAACACCGTATGCGGACGATTTTGCCAAAGCTGTTGTAATAATTCGCGGACTTCTCGCGCCATCGGTGCGTCGAGCGACACAAACGGTTCATCCATTAAAAGCAAATCGGGATTGATTGCAAATGCCCGAATAATCGACACGCGCCGCTTCATTCCTTCGGATAATTGCTTGGGATAAGCGTGGGCGTAGGTGGTTAATTGCATCAAATTTAACAACTCATCGATTTGTGTTTTTGGTACGTCGTTTTGATTCGCAAAAACGACTTCGATATTTTCTCTAACTGTTCGCCAAGGCAATAAACACGGCTGTTGAAAAACGAAACCGATTTGAGGATTTTGTGTTTTGTTGCCGATACGAATTTCGCCAGAATAATTCGAATCTAACCCTGCGATACTGTTTAACAACGTGGTTTTTCCGCAGCCCGATTGCCCGACTAAACACACAAATTCGCCTGCGTTCAATCTCAAATTGAAATTCTCAATCGTGGGAAATTCTGCACCGTGATGAATTTTTTCGTGAATTTGAATGTGAACGGCGGTCATTTTATCGCCACCGTAATGCAAGATTATCGAGTGGTTTCAAAACCCAAAATTCCAACGCTTGAATTACGCCAACAAATGCCACCGTGTACGCCAAAATGCTGGCAATATCGAACCACTGAAAAAACAAATGTAACTGATAACCCATGCCGTCACTGCGTCCGAGCAATTCCACCATCAAAATAATTTTCCAAATCAACGCTAACCCCGAACGGGTCGCGCTCATTAAAAAGGGATGCAATTGCGGCAAAATAACGTGCCTCAGCGTTTTAGTTCGACTCAATCTGTAACAGGTTGCCATGTTGAGCAAATTTTTATCCAATGCTCGTGTGCCTTCGCGTAACGTCACAATCACATTCGGGACTTTGTTTAAAACTACCGCCAAAATCGCGGCGGATTCCGTCAAGCCAAACCAAACGTAACACAAAATTACCGTAACCAGCGCGGGAACATTTAGAAAAATTACCAGCCAATTGTCAAAAAAAGCATTCAGTTTTTCGTTTAAGCCCAACGCAATTCCTATCGCACAACCCAACAACATCGAAATCGTGAAACTGGCAATCAAACGTAAAAGTGTAACGCCTAAATGATGCGGTAATTCGCCTGATTGGCAATGCTGCCAAAAACTGTGCGCGACCGTTTCAGGTGAAGGCAATAATGGGCTATGCAAAAATAACGCTAATCCTTGCCAAAGACTGAGAAAAACGAGAATTGAAAATGCAGGTAAAAATTTTTGCAACGCCGTCTAACCTTTCATTTTTTCGATAAGCCAATCTGTCCACGCTGAAAAATTTTCACCTTTCGTCGCTGATAATTGCAAAATTTGAATATCAGGATTTACCTGCCGCGCAAAGCCTTCGCATCTTGTCATGTCAAAATCAACGTAAGGCAACAAATCGGTTTTGTTAATAATCATCAAATCTGCCGCATGAAACATATCGGGATATTTCAATGGTTTATCGTCGCCTTCCGTCACGGAAAGAACGACCACTTTGGCGAATTCACCTAAATCAAATGATGAGGGACAAACCAAATTCCCCACGTTTTCAATTGCCAAAAAACTGTTTGCTTGCACGCCGAGTTGTTGAACGGCACGACCAATTCCGTGCGCGTCTAAATGACAAGCGCGTCCCGTATTGATTTGTAACGCCGATGCACCCGTGGCGCGAATCCGATTCGCATCGTGTTCAGTTTGCTGATCACCTTCGATAACAGCAATTGGAAATTTGTCTTTTAAAACCTTAATTGTTTCAACTAATAACGTCGTTTTGCCAGCACCTGGACTGGAAACAAAATTCAACACAAAAATGTTATTGTTTTGAAAATACGCCCGATTTTCAGTCGCAAAGGTATTGTTTTTACGCAATAAATCCTGTTCTACTTGAACTAATCGCCCTTTTTCAGCGGGGCTGTGTTGCTCATGTTTATGAGAATGTGTCGTCAATAAATTCACTTTCGACGAATCCACCGCACTAAATTTTCCTGTTCCACTCGCGTTACTGCACCCACAAATTCCGCACATTTTCTTCTCCGATATATTTTTAATTTATTGCCAATTGTTTCAATATCACTTTTTTAAGCGATTCTAATTTTTGCTCATTATCAATCGGCAAATCGTCCGAATTCGTCACATAAAACATATCTTCAACGCGACTACCAATAGTTGAAATTTTCGCACTGTGTAAATGAATTTGCTGTTGTAAAAAGGCTTTGCCAACAATCGATAACAAACCTGCATGATCCGTAGTAATTAGCTCAATAACCGTATAACGATTCAATGAATCCGCATGAAATTTGATGCTGGTTGGAATCGGAAAATGTTTCGCCTGACGTGATTGCCGATGAATGTTTCGGGTTTTTTTGACTTTATTTTGCAATAAATTTTGCCGCAACGAGGAACAAATATGAATCTCTCGATGTAAATCCTCAATTGCTTCGCCTGATTGTTCCAATACTAAAAAGCTGTTTAAAACGTAATTGTCTAGCGTAGTAATAATTCGCGCATCTAAAATCGTTAGTCCTAACTGATCAAGTGTTTCAGTGCTAATCGAAAAAATCGCCCCTTCATTTTTTGCATAAACAAATACTTCAGCACTGCCGCGTTGGGTTTGTGGACGTAATAAAACCAGCGGTAAATCGTATTCGTTCGATTCAGAAAGCGCGATGGTATGCCATGCAATTTCATCTGCGGAGTAACGCAAAAAATAATCATCACTAACATGCCGCCACGTCGTCTTAATCGCCGTTTCAATCATACCTAATTTTAATAATTCGGTTTTTGCCTCTTGTTTATTTTCTACCAAACGGTCAGCTAACGCAGCGGGATTGGGTAAGCCTGTGCGAATAACGGTGTGAGTTTCGGAATAAAGCTCTTTCAATAACGCATCTTTCCACGAATTCCACAGCTCTGGATTAGTGGCGCGAATATCAGCAACTGTGAGCAAATACAAATAATTTAAATACTCGGTGCTGATAACAATTTGTGCGAAAGCGTGAATCACATCGGGATCGCTAATATCTTTACGTTGTGCGGTTGTAGACATTACTAAATGATTTCGAACTAACCACACAATCAAATTTGTATCGTGACTTGAAAGGTCATGTTGTTGACAAAATTCACGGGCAATTTTTTCGCCTAAAATCGAATGGTCGCCATTTTGACCTTTTGCAATATCGTGAAATAACGCAGCTAAATATAACAATTCAGGCTTTGGAACCAATTTAAAAACCGCGTTACAAAACGGAAATTCGTCGCGATGTTTATCAATTGTAAAGCGGCGCAAGTTTCGAATCACAAAAAGCGTGTGTTCATCGACAGTGTAAATATGAAATAAATCGTACTGCATTCGCGCCACGATGTTAGCGAATTCTGGAATATACGCCGCTAAAATACCGTAACGATTCATACGCCTAAGTTGATTTGTAATGCCGCGCGGTTGGCGAAATGCTTCGATAAACAAATGATTTGCTGCTTTATTTTTTCGAAAATCCGCGTCAATCAAATGCAAACTTTTCCGAATCAATCGTAACGTTTTCGCTCGAACACCTTTGATGTCGTCGTATTGTTCGAGAATTAAAAATAATTCCAATAACATTAACGGATTTTGCTCAAAAACGTCCGCATCAATCGCTTCTAAATAGCCGTTAATCACTTCAAAATGTTCATTCAAACGGCGCACTTCATTATGTTCGCGCGGTACGAAACGTTCGCCAAACAATTGCAATAACATTTCGTTCAGTCGTTCTAATCCTGAAACCGTTTTGAAATAGAATTGCATAAATTGTTCAACGTCTTGGTTATATTCTTGGTCGTCACGACTGAAACCAAATTGCGCCGCAAGATCACGCTGATAATCAAAAACCAAGCGGTCTTCAGCGCGATTTGTAAGCAAATGTAAGGCGTAACGAATGCGCCAAAGGACGCTTAATAATGCAACCAATTCAGCATATTCTTCTTCGGGTAAAAACCCGTATTTGATTAACTCCTTTAATGTTGGCGTGTTGTAATAACGTTTGAAAACCCATGCGATAACTTGTCTGTCACGCAATCCACCAGGACATTCTTTAACGTTCGGTTCTAAGTTATAAGCTGTGTCGTGAAATTTAGCGTAACGGGCTTCTTGTTCTGCCATTTTGGCAGCAAAAAATTTATCAGGAGACCAAATTTTATCGGGTGAAATTTCATTTTTGAGGGATTTTAACAAATGGGTATTACTGCAAATTAACCGAATTTCGAGCAAGCTGGTCATAATCGTTTGGTCATTCGTCGCCGCTTCAACGCATTGTGGAATACTACGCACGCTATAACCGAGTTTCAATCCGATGTCCCAAAGAAACGTAAAAAATGCGCCCAAACTTTCTTGGTAATCAGCAATATCATCGACGGGCAAAATCACCAAAATATCAATATCGGAATACGGAAACATTTCACGACGACCATAACCCCCGACCGCGCATAACGCCATGTTTTTTGCCTTTTCGCCTAAAAAGTGCTGAAAACAAACACTCAAAACGCTGTCAATAAAGTCCGATTTTTCACGCAACAATTTTGAAACCGAAAGTTTAGGATTGAATTTTTCACGCAATTCGATTTCTTTGTTTTTAAGCAATGCTTTAAAAGTAGCTAAAACATTTGGCGATTCAAACAACGTTGCATCAAGTGGTGTAATCATGGTTTTTATTGGCGTTAGGCGACGGTGGATTGAGTAAAATAGCAGCCGCAAATTCTACACTGAAAACGCTTCAAATTATTTGGATAGAAGTTACGCATTGACGACAGGCGTAAAATGTGGGTTCAAATTATTTGTGGCAAAACACATTCCGAAATGAAAGATTTCACCACATTGGTGAACAATTCCCGTCGCACTTGATAGCAGTCCTTAATCGCTTGGA
>CAZLGN010000159.1:2653-5199 GCA_964558865.1 uncultured Methylomagnum sp. | reverse complement strand
TTGCTGCGTATGCCGCGAAAGCCCATTCCGCAGTTGCCGCAGAGTATCGTGGATTAACTGTAACCGAATTAACTGAACTGCGTAAAACGGCTAGAGAAACAGGTGTCTATTTGCGAGTTGTAAAAAACACACTAGCACGACGCGCTGTAGTGGGAACTGAATTTGAATGTATGCAAGATGCGCTCGTTGGGCCACTTTTGATTGCATTTTCAATGGAAGATCCTGGATCAGCAGGACGCTTGATTAGTGATTTCGCAAAAACGCACGATAAACTTGTTGCAAAGATTGTTGCTATTAACGGACAGGCTTTTGGTGGTTCAGAGTTACCACGATTGGCTCGTTTACCAACCCGCAACCAAGGTATTGCAATGCTTATGTCTGTAATGAAAGCACCAACCGAAAAATTCGTTCGGACGTTGGCTGCTCTTCGAGATCAAAAGCAAGAAGCCGCCTAATTTTTATTTACAGGTTTAAAACCAATCATTTTAGAGGAATACACAATGGCAATTTCACAAGCGGATATTTTAGACGCAGTTGCAAACATGACTGTAATGGAAATCGTTGATTTAATTACAGCGATGGAAGAGAAGTTTGGTGTTTCTGCAGCAGTAGCAGTAGCTGCGGCAGCTCCAGCCGCAGCAGTGGCAGAAGAACAAACAGAATTTGACGTAATCATGACCAGCTTTGGCGAAAATAAAGTTGCAGTCATTAAAGTTGTTCGCGGCATTACTGGTTTAGGCTTGAAAGAAGCCAAAGACGCAGTTGAAGGCGTTCCAACTGTATTGAAAGAAGGTGTTTCTAAAGCAGAAGCTGAAGCCTTCAAAAAAGATTTAACAGAAGCTGGTGCAACAGTCGAAATCAAATAAATTTTGATTCACTGCTCAGGTTTGTCCTGATTTCTAAATGGGCTGGTGACAGATTTGTCATCGGCCTTTTGTTGCTTGCAATGATTTGCATAGTAAAACGTTCTACGACAAAAGGTTTAAAAGCGATATGACTTACTCTTTCACTGAAAAAAAGCGTATTCGAAATAACTTTGGGAAAAGCACAGAGGTGCTTGAAGTCCCTTATCTCCTCGCCACTCAAATCGACTCTTATGCTCATTTTTTACAAGCTGGAATTAGTGTAAATAAACGTGAAACTGCTGGGTTGCATGCCGCATTCTCAAGCGTTTTTCCAATAGAAAGTCATAACGGTTACGCGATTTTAGAGTATGTGCGTTATCGCCTTGGCGATCCTGTTTTTGATGTGCGTGAGTGCCAGCAACGCGGAGCAACCTATGCCGCTTCTTTGCGGGTTTTAGTGCGTCTGGTTATCTATGATAAAGATGCAGCCGCTACAGCAAAAGTGGTTAAAGACGTACGAGAACAAGAAGTTTATATGGGGGAATTACCATTAATGACTGAAAATGGTACGTTTGTCATTAACGGTACAGAGCGTGTAATCGTTTCCCAATTACACCGTTCGCCAGGCGTATTTTTCGATCACGATAAAGGCAAAACTCATTCATCTGGAAAATTATTATTTAACGCCCGTGTTATTCCATATCGTGGTTCATGGCTCGATTTTGAGTTTGATCACAAAGATTGTGTTTATGTTCGTATTGATCGTCGTCGTAAAATTCCTGCAACAATTTTATTGCGTGCCTTAGGTTACGACAATGAAGAAATGATTAAAATGTTCTTCGAAACCAATAAATTTACAGTAGGCAAAGATTCTTACACTTATCATATTGTGCCAGAGCGTTTGCGTGGTGAAATTGCTGCGTTTGACATCAAAAGTGATGGTCAAATTTTGATTGAAGAAGGGCGACGAATTACCGCAAAACATATCCGAGACATCAATAAAGTCGGTTTGACTTCATTTGAAGTACCGCGTGATTATTTGTTGGGTAAAATTTTAGGTCATAACGTTATTGATAAAAAAACGGGCGAACTGATAGCACATGTAAACGATGAATTAACGGGGGCTATTATTGACCGTTGTATTGAAGCGGGTGTTAGCGACCTTAATACTTTATATGTCAATGACTTAGATCGTGGAGCATATATTTCTAACGCAATGCGTTTAGATGACAGCAAAACTACTTTAGAAGCTCTAGTTGAAATTTATAGAATGATGCGTCCAGGCGAACCGCCAACGAAGGAATCCGCAGAAAATTTATTTCAAAATTTATTTTTCACTGACGAACGCTATGATTTATCTGTAGTTGGTCGAATGAAATTCAATAGTCGTTTGGGTCGAGAAGAAATAATCGGCACGGGAACACTAACCAAAGACGACATAATCGATGTTTTAAAAGAGTTAATTAACATTCGTAACGGCAATGGCATTGTCGATGATATTGATCATTTGGGTAATCGTCGCGTGCGTTCAGTTGGCGAAATGGTCGAAAATCAATTTCGTGTTGGTTTAGTCCGTGTCGAACGAACCGTCAAGGAACGATTGACGTTGGCAGATTCTGAAGGGTTAACGCCACAAGAAATTATCAACGCGAAACCTGTTTCAGCGGCAATCAAAGAATTCTTTGGCTCGAGCCAGTTGTC
>CAZLGN010000159.1:0-2643 GCA_964558865.1 uncultured Methylomagnum sp. | reverse complement strand
GTCGCAATTCATGGATCAAAATAATCCATTGTCACAAATTACGCATAAACGCCGTGTTTCTGCATTAGGTCCTGGTGGTTTAGCGCGTGAGCGTGCTGGCTTTGAGGTTCGAGATGTACACGCAACGCATTATGGTCGCGTTTGTCCAATTGAAACGCCTGAAGGTCCAAACATTGGTTTGATTAACTCGCTATCTGTTTATGCTCGAACAAATCATTATGGCTTTTTAGAAACGCCATACCGTAAAGTTGTTGACGGCAAAGTAACCAATCAAGTCGATTATTTATCTGCTATTGAAGAAGGCAGTTTTGTTATCGCGCAGGCGAGTGTTCCCGTTGATTCAACAGGTAAATTAGTGGAAGGTTTGGTGTCTTGCCGACACAAAGACGAATTTACCTTGGCAATGTCTGAAACTGTGCAATATATGGACGTGTCGTCAAAACAAATCGTGTCAGTTGCCGCTTCAATCATTCCATTTTTAGAACACGATGACGCGAACCGCGCGTTAATGGGTTCAAACATGCAACGCCAGGCAGTTCCAACGTTACGCGCTGAAAAACCGTTAGTTGGAACAGGCATGGAACGTACTGTTGCAAAAGATTCTGGGGTTTCTGTTGTCGCAACTCGTGGCGGTAAAATCGAATCAGTTGATGCAGCAAGAATTGTTGTTCGTGTGAACGATACCGAAACTGAAAATGGTACGTCAGGCGTTGATATTTATAACTTAATTAAATATACCCGCTCGAACCAAAACACTTGCATCAATCAAAAACCGTTGGTAAAAGTCGGCGACGTGGTCAAATCTGGCGACATTATGGCTGATGGTCCTTCAACCGACATGGGTGAATTGGCACTTGGTCAAAATATGCTCGTGGCATTCATGCCGTGGAATGGTTACAACTTTGAAGATTCGATTTTAGTTTCTGAGCGTGTTGTGAAAGAAGATCGTTTCACAACAATTCACATTGAAGAAAAAACCTGCGTTGCGCGTGATACGAAACATAGCCCCGAAGAAATTACTGCCGATATTCCAAACGTAAGTGAAGAGGCATTATCGAAACTAGACGAGTCAGGTATAGTTTATGTGGGTGCAGAAGTCAAAGGCGGCGATATTTTAGTTGGTAAAGTTACTCCTAAAGGTGAAACCCAACTCACACCAGAAGAAAAATTATTGCGGGCGATTTTTGGTGAAAAAGCGGCTGACGTAAAAGATACTTCGTTGCGCGTACCAGGAAGCATTGAAGGTACCGTTATCGACGTGCAAGTTTTCACCCGTGACGGCGTGAAGAAAGACAAACGGGCGTTGGACATCGAGCAAGAGCAGATTAAAAGTTACCGCAAAGATTTAGACGACCAAATGAAAATTTTGGAAGGTGACATTTTTGCTCGTGTTGCCAAAGAAGTTGTGGGAAAGGTCGCACAAGCTGGTAAAGATTTGAGTGCTGGCGATGAGTTAACTGCAAAATATTTGAAAAACTTAAAACCGTCAGATTGGTTCAAACTTAAAATGAAAGATGATGAGTTGAATACTTTGATTGCAGCGACCGAAAAACAAATCGATCAACAACGCAAAGATTTTGACGCAAAGTTTGAAGACAAAAAACGCAAAATCACGATGGGCGATGATTTACCACCAGGCGTGTTGAAAATGGTGAAAGTGTATTTGGCAGTAAAACGCCGCATTCAACCTGGTGACAAAATGGCGGGACGACACGGAAACAAAGGTGTTATCTCAATGATTCGTCCGATTGAAGATATGCCTTATACAGCTGATGGTAATCCTGTAGACATCGTTTTAAATCCACTCGGCGTACCATCGCGTATGAACGTTGGACAGGTTTTAGAAACCCATTTAGGTTGGGCAGCAAAAGGGCTTGGCAAAAAAATCGGCAAAATGCTCGAAGCAAAATACGACGAATCAAAAGCGAAGGTAAAGGCGATTCGAGAATATCTCGACCAAATTTACAATTGCAGTGGTCGTAAAGAAGATTTGAAATCGTTTAGCGATGCCGAAATTTTGGAAATGGCGCATAACTTAGTTGCCGGAGTACCGATGGCAACACCTGTTTTCGATGGTGCTGACGAAGAAGATATTCGAAGAATGTTACGTTTGGCTGATTTGCCAGAAGACGGTCAGACTATTTTGTATGATGGTTTAACTGGCGAACCATTTGAACGCAAAGTCACTGTTGGCTATATGTATATGCTGAAATTGAATCACTTGGTTGATGACAAAATGCACGCTCGTTCGACAGGTCCTTATAGCTTAGTAACGCAACAACCGTTAGGTGGTAAAGCACAATTCGGTGGTCAACGTTTCGGTGAAATGGAAGTTTGGGCATTACAAGCCTACGGCGCAGCATACACGCTACAAGAAATGCTTACTGTCAAATCCGATGATGTGACGGGTAGAACGCGAATGTATAAAAACATTGTTTATGGTGACCACAAAATGGAAGCAGGAATGCCAGAGTCATTTAACGTGTTAATCAAAGAAATTCGTTCATTAGCCGTCAACATAGAATTAGAACGAGAATAATTTAGGCGCAAGTCGGTCTACAAGGCGTGATATTACGCCTTGTGCTTTTAACGTATTTTAAAGAGGACAAGCTCTTGAAAGATTTAATGAATTTCTTAAAACGT
>CAZLGN010000158.1:4039-5231 GCA_964558865.1 uncultured Methylomagnum sp. | reverse complement strand
ACACAGGTGGTGTGCTATCCGTGTTATTAACAACTTCAAAACTGGTAGCGATACCCAATGATGCTAATTCAGAAGCAGAATAGGTTTTTGAATTCCATGAATTATCAACAACACTAACAGATGTAATTTTAAACGTGCCTGAATGGCTATAACTTTGTACTGTTTGAGCTAGAGAACCTTTAGTGCCTAGATTTAGTGCAGTATATGCACCATCTGAAAGACTTAGATTGTTATCTAAATTAACGGTAATTGAACGTACACCACCATCATCGGTAACAACAGCACTAAACGTTACTGCTTTATTTCCAGCACTCACATCAATTTTAGAGGGAATTATTAAACTCTTTAAGACAGGCGGAGTTACATCTTTGCCTGTTGCTCCCACAACTTCAAAGCTAGTTGAAAAACCAAGTTTAGTAAGATCGTCAGAAGAATAATTTTTGTAATTACCTGCCGTATCACTGACAGACACGCTAGTAATTTTGTAAATGCCATTGTCGCTGTATTTCTGGACATTTGGCGTTGATTTCCCCGAACTGCCTAAAGATAAATAACTCGAATCATTAAGCGATTTATCAAAATTCACATAAACAGAACTCACACCCGAATTATTATCAGTAACTTTAGCTTCAAAAGTCGCCGATTTACTTCCAGCCGTAACATCAATTTTTGTAGGCAAAGTTAAATCCGTTAAAACAGGCAGCGTTTTATCTTCACCTTTACCCGTAACATCAAAGCTGGTCGCCAAACCCAATGTTTTCAAATCATCAGACGTATAGGATTTTTCGTTTCCTGCCTTGTCATAAACCGAAACAGAACTAATTTTGAAAGTACCCGTTTGTGTATAGGTTTGAACCGTTGATGTTTTAGTTCCTGAGGCACCACTAAAATAAAAACTGTTTGTTGACGTACCACTGACTGCTAAATTCTTATCCAGATACACATAAATCGAAGAAACTCCCGTACCATCGTCAGCGGCTTTTGCTGAGAATGTCGCATCTTGTTTGCTTGAAGTCACATCAATAGTTGAAGGCAACGTTAAACTGGTCAAAGTCGGCGCGGTCGTGTCTTTAACCACTTCAAATGCAGTGGGGATTTCAAGTGCGCTCAAATCTGCGGCTGAATAGGTTTTCTCATTACCTGCAAAATCTTTAACGTAAAGATTGGTAACATTGAAAACTCCCGCTTCATT
>CAZLGN010000158.1:0-3939 GCA_964558865.1 uncultured Methylomagnum sp. | reverse complement strand
ATCCACGCGAATCGAATGCACACCAGAATTATCATCAATGAAATTAGCGTTAAACGTTGCAGTCTGACTGGATTTCGTTAAATCAATCGATTTTGGTAACGTCAAACCCGTTAAAACTGGCGGATTCATATCTGACGCACTGAAAACAAATTTTTGTTCTGCTACCGAAATTGCATCATTTCCTGCCACGTCTTGAAGCGCGTTTTTATCATCGCTAGTGCTGGAGTCGGTATAAGAAAATTGTACCGTTTGCCCGTCTTTAACGGTTTGCGTTAAACCAAGTGTTAATGTTTTTGCTTTGGCATCCACTGTCACGCCCGTTACAACATTTTCAATACCACCCGTTTTGACGGTGAATACACTTGTCGGGGGGATATTTGTTGCATCTAAATCATTGGCTTCAATATAAATCAACACTAATTTATTGCCGTTTTGAACCATTGCCGAAGCAAAAACGGGCGGCTTAATATCAGGCGTGTTATTTGTCGCAATGCGAGAAATGGTTTGAGCATCGTTACCCAGTGCATCTTGAATGGCATTTTGGTCATCACTGGTTGTTGGGTCGGTATAACCAAGTGTTACCAACTGTGCATTTTTCACGGCATTAGTCAGCGTTAAGGTCACGGTTTTGGCGTTCACATCCGTTGTGGTAAATAACACAGGATTCGCTACGCCGTTATTCACTACGCTAAATGCGCTTAATGGCGCAAATCTATCGCTAAGTAAATTCGTATCCGAATAGGTCATGACTAACGTGTTGCCGTTCACTACAGCAGATTCAAAAATTGGGGGTGTCGTATCGGGAGTGTTATTGGTAACAGTTTGTGCGGCAAATGATAGAGCATCATTACCTGTTACATCTTGAATGGCATTCGCATCATCGCCTGTTGTGGGGTCAGTGTAAGCAACCGTAACGGCTTGAGCATTTTTAACGGGATTCGTTAATGTCAACGTGATAGTTTTCGCGCTCTCGTCTACGGTTGCAGCAATAACGGGATTTGCAACGCTTTCATTGGTAACAGTAAATGCCGTAGTGGGTGCAGTGATTTTATTTAATTTATCTTTATCGGAATAGGTCAAAACTAAAGTCGTTGCATTAACGGTTGATGACACAAAAATCGGAGCGTCTCTATCAATCAATGCTTCTTCAACATTTATTAAATCATCATCACCGAATTTCAACATCTCGATATTTGTTAAAATGTCCGTGCCTTCGTTGATGCCGTTACCGATATATTTCACCGCTAATTGAATGCTGCCATCCGCTAACTTGCTGTTCGTAATATCGTAATCTGTTTGGGTACTGTTGAAAATTGCTACGTCTTCACCGTCGCCACCATTCAACGTATCACTGCCTTCGCCGCCTGTTAAGAAATCATCCCCCGCATTACCGTTAAGAACGTCTGCGCCTTCACCACCGTCTAAAACATCTTCACCTTCACCGCCATTCAGTATATCCACCCCTTTGTAGCCAGAAATATCATCATTTCCCGCTTCGCCTTTCAGTACGTTTTCTGCTGAATTGCCTACAATTTGATTGGAAAATTCGTTGCCTGTACCGTTAAGATTTTGTTCACCCGCTAAAACTAAATTCTCAAAGTTTTTGTCCAAGGTATAAGAAATCGTGCTTTCAATGGTGTCATTACCGCCGAGTTTGGCATTTTTGTTTGATTCAGTCGCAACGTCTTTTACATCATCAATAAAGTAATAGTCGTTACCGTCCCCGCCTTGCATGGTATCAGCACCTAATCCGCCTTTTAATGTGTCATTGCCATCCCAGCCAATCAATTTATCGTTACCTTTACCGCCTAAAACTTTGTCATTTCCTTTGCCACCGTCTAACGTGTCGTTGCCATTACTGCCGCTTACAACATCATTGCCGCCTAACGCCGTAATCCAATAATTCATTGTCGGTAATGCTGACAACACATCGTTCTTTTCAGTACCGATGATTTTGCCATCTTTTGACCCAACGACAGGAATGCCATCAAAATCACTGGGTTGAATCGTCGCGGTTCCTGCACTGATAACGGATTCTAAGGTTTTATAACCGTCCACATATTGCACATTGACACTAATTTGTTCGCCCACATCACCTAGCGTTAATTTATAAGTTGGCTTTGTTTCGTTGTTAATCGGTGTGTCGCTGCTTAACCATTGATAAGTAAATTCTCCTAAACCATCCACATCCGCCAAGGTACTTAAAACCGATAATTCTGTTCCCGTTTTTGCCTCGCCCATGACAATAACGTAACCGCTTGGCAACGTGTTTTTCCATTCCACTTTTGCCGTATCGACACTGGCAACGTTTTCAATTGTGCCGCCATTGTCGGTGTATTGCGCGACAACATTTATCGTTTTGCCATATTCAGCCGTCGTCAACGTCATGGCATCACCTTCGGCAAACGTCTCGCCATCCGCTTTCCATTGATAAATGAACTCGCCATTTAATCCGTCAATATCTGAAATGGTATTTTGTGCCGACAACACTTCGCCCACTTTTGCAATGCCGTTAATCGTCACATTGCCTTCAGGTTTATCATTTTCATTTTGCACCACGCCACCCAACACACTTTCTAATTTTCCTAATTTGTTGGTATAACTGGCTTTCACGCTTAACGTTTTATACACATCCGCTTGCGTTAAAGTGTAAGTCGATTGCGTGGCATCTTTAATCGCTACGCTGTCGCCGTACCATTGATAACTGACTTCACCCAATCCGTCTGCATCCGCAAGATTATTGCTCACCGTCACGGTTCGATTTTGTTTCAATTCGCCCGAAATTAACACGGCACCTGTCGGCGCGTGATTGATTGCAAGCGCAACAGCAGACGTTTCAACACTGGCAACGCTTTCTTTTGTACCTTGTAAATCCGTATAACTTGCCGTCACACTGATTTTTTTGAATAAATCCGCTTTTGTTAGTGAATAAGCCGCATCGGTTGCGCCTTTGATAACTTTGCCACCGCTTAACCATTGGTAATTGATTGCGCCTAATCCATCCGCATCACTCAAGGTATTTGTGGCAATCAATGTTTGACCTTGCGCGGCTGTGCCACTGATTGACACCGAACCTTTTGGCAAGTCGTTCACGTTGGCAACCGTTACCGCGCTACTCATCACACTTTCTGCTTTGCCTAAACCGTCGTTGTAATTTGCCGCAACGCTGATTTTTTTACCCACATCCATTTGGCTCAAAACATAAGATGGCTGAATCGCACCAATAATCGCCCCACCATCGCTCAACCATTGATAATTCATCGTGCCTAAACCGTCAGCATCAACGATTTTATTTGTAACGGTTAGCGTTTCGTTTTCTTTGGCGGTGCCAATAATTTCAACCGTGCCAGTCGGAGCGGTGTTTTCCACAGGTTTCGGCGTGTCGGTTGTTGGCGCGGTATAAAATTCATCCGTCGTAATGCTGGCAATCACTTCTACACCTGACGTTAATTTGTCCGCCACTGCACTGCTATCGCCGCCATAGTTTGAATTCCCCCACGTCACAACAGAACCATCAACACGCAACGCTGAAAACGCAGCACCATTAGAAGAAATTGAAACAACATTGACGGTACCATCGAGTTGTTTTGCGACTGTACTACTGTTTCCACCAAAGTTTGAATGCCCCCAAGTAACCACCGAGCCGTCGGCGCGGAGTGCGGCAAAAGCAACATTTGTTGAGGCAATATCGGTAACATCGACAGTGCCGTCGAGTTGTTTCGCTACCGCACTGCTGTTACCACCATAGCTATCGCCCCAAGTGACCACCGAGCCATCGGCACGGAGCGCGGCAAAAGAAGAGTAATTTGAAGCAATCGCGGTGACATCCACAGCACCGTCGAGGGATTTTGCTACTGCACTGCTGTCGCCGCCCCAGCCTTTACCCCAATACTGTTGACTTAACGATTTAAAATTTGTATCAATATGAATTTAAAGAGA
>CAZLGN010000157.1:0-5296 GCA_964558865.1 uncultured Methylomagnum sp. | reverse complement strand
GCGCAGAAGTCGGTATGCGTAGTAATTGGGTCAAAGGTTTAAATAGTACGCTGGCGATTTGGTGGCTCGATATTGATTCAGAATTATTATTTGTCGGTGATGCGGGAACAACGGAAGCCAGTCATCCAAGTCGTCGTTATGGGATTGAATCAGCAAACTATTATTCGCCAACGGATTGGCTCACGTTTGATGCCGATTTGAGTTTTTCAAAAGCGCGTTTTCAAGGCAATCCAGAAGGCGGCAGTTATATCCCTGGTTCGGCTGAAACGGTAATTGCTTCGGGAGCGACGTTTCACGATGTGTTTGGCGGATTTTATGGCGGCCCGCGATTGCGTTATTTTGGCCCCCGCGCGTTGATTGAAGATAACAGCACTCGTTCAAAAGAAACCGTGATGCTTTCTGCGATGATGGGTTATGAATTTAACAAACATTGGAAGTTGCAAGCAGAGGTTTTCAATTTATTAGGCAGAAAAGACAGCGGGATTGATTATTACTATGGCTCTTGTTTGAAAACGGACACCGATTGTCCAGATGGCGGCAATCAAGATGTTCACTTTCACCCCGTCGAACCGTTGAGTTTTAGAATGACTTTATCAACCAGTTTTTAAGCAATAAAAAAGGCGCGAAATATCGCGCCTTTTTTCATTTGTACATCAATTTTTTATTTGAAACTGATTTGCAACGCATTTAGCGCATTAGTGCAATCTGGTGTTGTTTGAATGTTATTAACATCTGCACGGCATTCGGTGTTTTTCGCCTGTGCAACTTTAATGTTTGCGGTGTACCAACCCACACTTTTTACTTCGTCAGATTTTGAACCCGCAACACTCACCTGTTGAAAAGCAACGATAGCGGTTAATGCAGAAATCGCCGCCGCAATAATAATTTGATTTTTACTTAATTTTTTCATTTTTTATCTCACGATTTAGGAATTGGAATTGACTCACTCTCAACTCTTGTGAGCGACAACCCACAAGTTGCATTTAGTTTAATCATAACTTTATCGTTTGAAAATGTGGCAAATTGTCGCGCGTCAAAATGTCGCGCGACAATTTGACGCAGGTTTATTTAATTTCGCGCACTAATCGAAAACCAATATCACCACTGCGCGTGGTTGGCAAACCGCTGTAACGAACAGCTGAACGCAAAAGTGGGGATTTTGCAACCCAACTTCCACCGCGATAAACCTTGTATTGTCCCGTTTCCGCGCCTTTAGGATCGTTCGAAAGGCTATTTTTATAATAATTTGGGTCGTACCAATCTTGCACCCATTCCCACACATTGCCGTGCATATCAACTAAGCCCCAAGGATTAGCGGTTTTCTGACCAACTTCGTGCGTATCACCGCCATAACCTTCATTGCCAAACCACGCATAATCTCGAATGGTTTTGGCATCGTCGCCAAACGAATAAACGGTTTGCGTACCTGCTCTCGCGGCATATTCCCACTCAGCTTCGGTCGGCAAACGGAAAAAATCGCCTTTTTCGCGGTCGTTTAATTTTTCGATAAACGCTTGCGTGTCGTACCAAGTAATTTTTTCGACAGGACGATACATCCCTTTGAATTTACTCGGATTACTTCCCATCACTTCTTCCCATTGTTTCTGCGTGATTTCAGATTCCCCCATATAAAACGGTTTATCGATGCAAACTTTGTGTTGCGGCAATTCATTGACCGTCGTTTGTTTGTCTTTTTCTTTCAAATCGGTTTGTTTATCTTGTCCCATTTGAAAACAACCCGCTTCGATTTTGACAAACCGAATTCCCTCAAAATTTTTCATTTCATTGGCGGAAACATTTTGCGCCATGACTAACGCTGAAATTAACGCGATTTTATTTTTATTATTCATAATTTGACCTCTCAATGTTCACAGTGAATTTTGCGTTGACCATTATACTGAAGCTGCGTTTTGTTGCTGACGTAAAAATTCGGGAATTCGTTCATCTAACCAGTACGTTGGTTTAAACGGATTTTTACCCGCCACAAATCCCACATGACCACCGTTTGTGGTAAGTTCTAATTGCACAAATTTCGACAATTCCTCTGACGTTGGAATCACGTCTGTTGTCATAAATGGATCATCCAACGCTTGAATGACCAATGTTGGTACAGCAATTGTTTTCAAAAATTGGCGTGAACTTGAACGGGCATAATAGTCGTGAGCATTTTTAAAACCGTGTAATTTCGCTACCACCCGCTCGTCGTATTGCCAAAATGAAGTGATTGCCGACAAATCGCCCAACGCTTTAATTTGTTCTACGTCGGTTTTACGACCTATTTTTTCTAAATGTCGGCGTTTATCAGTAATGTAAATTTTCAGTTCACGCAACAAGTTTTTGCGATAAATTTTTGAAAAACCAGAATCTAATTTTGTCGCACAAACGCTTAAAACCAAGGGAACAGAAACCGCAATGGCGGCAAATAAAGTGAGTTCAGTGTGTTTTTCACCCAACCATTTCAACAGCACATTTCCACCTAAAGAAAAGCCAATTGCCGCAAAAGGTGTTTCAGGTTCACGTTGACGCAAAGTTCGATATAAAAAATCAATGTCTTCCGTTTCACCCGAATGATAACAACGCGCCGAATTATTCGGTTCGCCGCTACAGCCACGAAAGTTCAGTGCGACGCTGCGAAAATTATTTGCTAACAAAATATGCTGCAAACCTTTTATATAAACGGATTGCGAACTGCCAGTCAGACCGTGGAGCAAAATAATGATTGGCGAATCGCCTTCGCCACACCAATCAATATCAATAAAATCCTCATCAGGCGTAGTTAAGCGTTCTCGACGCAATAATAGAGCGGGAATTTTGCGAAATAAAGCGGGGAATAACGTTTGAAAATGGTGGTTTTTCAACCACCAAGCAGGTTTGAAAGTTGTTTGCATTTATTTTAATGGGCGACCTTTTGCATCTTTGTTGATATGTCCCCCAAAAAGCAAAATTGTGTCAATAAATCCCCAGAGTACGCCATAGCCGTGTGTCAAAACGGTAAAAGCTAATTGTGCTAAACCGAGTTTATAAAAGCCTAAATAAAACCGATGTGCGCCGACTGCACCTAAGAAAAAAGCCAATGCCGTTGAAATCCAACGATTTTTTACGGCTTCAACAGGCTTCATTGTTTCGACAAACAACCGCACGTTTTCCACCACACCATTATTGATTTCAAGCGTGACTTCATCGCCTAAATCTGGCGACACGCTTGATTTCCAACTTGTCGCATCAAATTCAAAAAAATCATCTTGGCTTTTAATAACGCCCGTTTTTTTTTCACTGTCGTAAGATTCAATTTGTCCAATAATCATTATGCGTTTCCGTTTAGTTGATTTAATTTTTCTTCTAAAAACTGCGTGTCACGTTCTAGTTTAATGACTTGCTGATAAAACATTTCAGCTTCTGCACTAGCGGGCAAATCACGGGTTTCATCTTGCAAAAATTCCACCGTATTAAGCTGAAATGTTTTTAAAGTTTCTTCGTGCCACGCACGAAATAGCGTTAGCAAAAACATATTAAATTTTGTAGCCGCGATGAACAGCAACAATTCCTTGCGTCATATTGAAAAATTCACACCGTTCCAAGCCTGCTTCCTGCATCATGGTTTTCAATTCGGCTTGTTTAGGGTGCATTCGAATAGATTCTGCCAAATAACGATAACTTTCTTCATCATTGGCAACGAATTTGCCAATTTGTGGCAATAACTTGAATGAATAAAAATCATAGATTTTTTCGGTAATTGGGTCGATGGGATGCGAAAATTCCAACACAATGACGCAACCACCTGGCTTTAAAACACGGTGCATCGAACGTAATGCAGCCGCTTTGTCGGTGACATTTCTCAAACCAAATGCAATGCAGACACAATCAAACGTATTGTCCACAAATGGCAAACATTCGGCATTAACTTGTGCATAACGAATGCCTGTCAAGCCGCGATCAATTAAACGGTCACGTCCCGTATTTAACATCGCAGCGTTAATGTCTGCCAAAACGACTTGTCCCGAATCGCCAACTTGTTCGCTAAATAAAGTTGTTAAGTCGCCAGTCCCACCCGCTAAATCTAAAACCTTGTAACCCTTACGAACATTACTTAAATCAACCGCAATGCGTTTCCAAATGCGGTGAATGCCTAACGACATTAAGTCATTCATAATGTCGTAGCGTCCCGCGACAGAATCAAACACACCTCGAACTAATTTGACTTTGTCTTCGGTGGCGACTTTTTTAAAGCCAAAATGGGTGGTATTTTGGATCATGATTTTTCTTTCCTAAGAAAACGTTGAGAAGATAAAAACTATAAAATTTAGGATGTGAATTATAGCGTTAAAATGGAGATTCAAAAATGGCAGGCACAAAAAAACCAGCTTAAAAGCTGGTCTTAAAGTTTATTTGGTGGGTCGTGCGCGATTCGAACGCGCGACCATCGCATTAAAAGTGCGGTGCTCTACCGGCTGAGCTAACGACCCTAAAAGGAACACGCATTATAACCATAAAGTGGATAAATGCAAATGTTAAATTTTATTTTTCATATTTAGCGAGTGCTAAGCGGGAATTTTATAATAAGACCTTTCCATATATTTTAAGTTTAACTTTTAAATCAAATAGTTAAAATAATTGTATTTCTATTTTTTGGATTTTAATTATGTAACTGATGTTACGCAGTCGATTTCTGGAAAGCGCAGGAAATATGGACTTTGAATTTTTTGATATTTTCGTAAATCATTGATTCTTCGTTATCGGTGCGTAACATCAGTTATGTAAAAATTAAATTTTAAGATGATTAGACCTTTTGTATCTTCAAGAAATAAGGCTTGCAGGGCGTGTTAATTTTTCAGCGTTAAAATGATTTTGAAAGGGATAATTTGTGTATTAAAATATGAGCGCAGCCAATTATTCGGCTGTGTTTATCACATAAAATTTTGAATTGTGCATTAGTCTAAGATGTTGCAATTTGATGAGTTTTTTGTGCCTCGTTTTAATTTTTAGGATGCTTTTCAATGATTAAAAATACACAATTTGCGATTTCAGCACTAATCGTTATGACATTAAGTTCCGTCAAGGTGTCGGCTGATACATTTCCTACTTGTAAAATACCACCCGCAGGTCTTGACAATTTTACATTGGAACACAAAATCGATTTATCTGCAGTCCATTCAAGCTTCACTGCAACACTTCCAAAGTCGATTAGTGACGAGGTTTTTGTTAATGGTAAGGAAATTCATTCACGACTTTCTTACAACAAAGGTAACTACTCAGCCTGCAAAAACACAGCGTAACGTATCAAACGGATTGATGCGGT
>CAZLGN010000156.1:0-5423 GCA_964558865.1 uncultured Methylomagnum sp. | reverse complement strand
TCAGAAAACGCATCGACGAAAGCGGTCGTAATATCCGTTTGGAAATCGACGGTGGCGTAAACACTGCCAATATCCGCGAAATTAAAGAGGCTGGTGCTGATACTTTTGTAGCGGGTTCAGCGATTTTTAGCCAACCTGATTACAAAAAAGTCATCGACGAAATGCGCGTTGAATTAGCGAAAGCGGTGTAATTATGTCGGCGAAATTGATTGCTTTTGACTTAGATGGAACGTTGATTGATTCTGCGCCTGATTTGGTGGAAGCGGTCAATTTCGCGTTGACGAAACTTGATAAACCAACGCATTCGCAAGCCACAATTCAACAATGGATTGGCAATGGCGCGGATGTGTTGGTGAAACGGGCGTTGTTGAATAATTGGCACGTTGGTGAAATCCCCGACGATTTTGAAGTCGCGTTTGAATTATTCAAAACGTATTACGCCGAACACGATTGGGTTCACAGTCGGTTGTACGATGGCGTTTTGGAAACCTTGCAAACACTGAAAAATGACGGTTTTAAATTGGCGTGCATCACCAATAAAACCGCACGTTTTACGAATCCGTTAATGGAAACCGCAGGGCTTGCACCGTATTTTGATTTTATTGCATCGGGCGATACGTTTTCTGAAATGAAACCGAATCCGTTGCCGCTTTTGGAAGTCGCAAAATTATTCAATGTTGCACCTGAAAATGCGTGGATGATTGGTGATTCGATTAACGATATTTCAGCAGGAAAAAGCGCAGGTTTTAAAACAATCGCCGTTTCTTATGGTTACGCGGGACAACATTCAATGGCAGATTTAAACGCTGATTACACGGCGAATGCCATATCAGAGATTGTAGATTTAATCAGAAATTCAATTTAATTTTCTCAACTTACGGTTTCAAACTATGTTTGCCTACAGCCAAAAAGACCTCAATACTATCGACCCCATTTTAGAGCCGTTGTTTGCACGCGCCAAAGAACACGCCGCGCAAACGGAACAACTCGCAATGGACGCGACACGTTTAATGTCGGTGCGTCCCGACCAGTTTGAAATAAGCGCGAAACAACCGTTTTTCAAACGACTTTTAGCGAATTTCAACGGGCAAACCGTCGCCAACGTCAATAATTTGTACGAAATGCAGCGCATCGGTTGGCGGTATATTCAAATTCTCAACGAACGCGATTTGATGATGGCGCATTCGATGATTACCGTGAAAAATAATTTGCTCACGCTCGCAGTGACTGAAAAAGAAACCCGCGAATTGATGACCACTATGGCGAATAAAATTGCCGACCGTTTTGAAATTTTAGAAGAGAAATACCGTGATATGGCGGTAACTCAAGAAATTCACGGCTGGCTTTTAACATTTGGCACACGGAATTATCACAAACAACCCGAAAAATTACGGTTGTTACAAATCGTTCGAGAGGCTTTTTTAAAGAAACAAACGGCTTGGAATTTCGCAGAATTACCGTATTTACATCAAGCGTTAATCAATGCAGGTTTGGACTGGGAAAAAGAAATCACCTTAGCCGATTTTATCGACGGTTTAATTGATGAAATTGACGCGCATGGGTTTGATGTTTATGAAAAATTGATTACGCTGGAAAGTGCCGACGGGCGAATTGAACAGAAATTTATTTTAGAAAACATCTCCGCGCCCAGTCACAAATCGCTTTATAAAATCGCCGACAACTACGATGCCAGTAGCGAAATGATTGATTTGCTCGCTGACCAATTGTCGATTAGCAAAAAAGACGCTATGAAAAAAGTGTTGCGCGGCTTTATCGAAAAAGAAGGCATCGACACCACCATCAAAATTCCGATGCGGGATTTAGCCGTTGAGTTGCTTGGGTGTCATGGGTTGACTTGTGGTTTAAAAAACCACAGTTTCTATGAAGTTGCAGAGAATTACTACCTTGGTGAAAATGGTGTAGAACCAAACTATCAAGAGGCAGTCAGATGGTACAAAAAAGCAGCATTACATGGCAATGTAAAAGCAGAATACAGTTTGGGTTTTTGTTATGCGAATGGGTTAGGTGCAACAGAAAATAAGCAAGAAGCTGTTCAGTGGTACAAAAAAGCAGCTGATAAAGGTGATGAAGAAGCCATGTATCAAATCGGCTTTAGTTATGAATACGGAGAAGGAGTAGAAATAAATCACCAAGAAGCCGTGAAGTGGTACACCAAAGCGGCTGAACAAGGATTTGCTCTTGCTCAGTATTTTCTTGGTTGTTGCTACGAGGACGGTGAAGGTGTAACAAAAAATCTTCAAGAGGCGGTGAAGTGGTACGCAAAGTCTGCAGAACAGGGCGATGCTGATGGTCAACGTCAACTTGGTTTTTGTTATGAATATGGCGAAGGAGTAACAGAAAATCCACAAGAAGCGGTGAAGTGGTACACCAAATCTGCGGAACAAGGGAATGCTCTTGCTCAGTATTTTCTTGGTTGTTGTTACGATAATGGTTTAGGTGTAGCAGAAAATACTCAAGAAGCCGTAAATTGGTACACCAAGGCAGCCGAACAAGGAAATGCGCTTGCTCAATATAGCTTGGGATTTTGTTATAACGAAGGCAAAGGTGTAACGAAAAATTCTCAAGAGGCGGCTAAGTGGTACACAAAATCCGCTGAACAAGGAAATTCCAATGCTCAAAATAATCTTGGTGTTTGTTTTCGTTCTGGAGTTGGAGTAACGGAAAATCATTATGAAGCAGTAAAGTGTTATACCAAAGCCGCTGAACAGGGAAATCAGTTAGCTCAAGGGAATCTCGGTGCTTGTTATGAAAAAGGAATTGGCGTTACTAAAGATAAAACGAAAGCTGAATTTTGGCTTGCAAAGGCAAAAGAGCCACGCGAGTAATTTTGAAAAGGGAGAATGAATGATGCCAACAGTTTCAAGTTTTTACGGAATTTTTATCAAAATGCTTTTTGATGACCATAACCCGCCACATTTTCATGCGGAGTATGGCGAATATGAGCTAATGGTGACAATCAGCCCGATTAAAATTATCAAAGGCGATGCGCCCAAGCGCGTTAAATCGATGATTTTAGAATGGACGGCGTTGCACCAAGAAGAGTTATTGCAAGATTGGGAACTTTGCGCGAGTTTGCAAACGCCGTTTTCAATTGAGCCGTTGGAATAATGCGTTATGTTTTACGTTATAAAAGAAATCGCGGCAAATGCGGATAATTACAGCATTCAAGTTACTTACGATGACGATATTACGGTCAATGCTGATTTTAGTGAGATTGTAGAGAAAGGCATCATGACGGTTTTAAAAACACCAACTGTTTTTAATCAAGTTGAGATAGGTCGTAGAGGTCGCTCTATTATTTGGACAAAATACGATATTGATTTTTGCGCTGATTCGTTACGATTCAGTAACACCAAAAACTTAAACGAGGAAAAATGATGACAACTGAAACAACAATGACAACTACTGAGGCAAAACTTGAGTTGATGATGCTCAACGCAGATACCAACAATTTGGATTGGACGGACATGTTGACGCTCTTACACTCAAGAGGTGCGCCGCTTGAGTTAGTCACGCGCATGGAAGAACTTTGGGACGTGACCAAAGTCGTTGCTGGAAAAGTGGTGAATATCGGGCGCGTGATTTTGCTGCAAATTTGGGAGTTTGTGAAAGCCAATCCGACCATGATTTTAGGTGCGGTAATTGGCGCAGCAATTGGTTCGCTGGTCAATATGATTCCGTTTATCGGTCAATTTCTTGCGCCGATTGCAATGGCGATTGGTACGACAATTGGCGCATTAGTTGGGCATCGTTTAGACAAAGTCGCGGCGGGCGAATTTGTTAGCGGTTCGATTTTTGAAGATTTAATCACGGCGGCAAAACGATTTTTTCAGTTTATCGTTGATATATTTTTGGCGTTGAAAGACGAGTATTTTGCAAATGGATTTTCATAATGACTGACGAAAACACACCAAAACCATCGGATTACATCAAAACTTACCACGAAACGAAAAAAGCTGATTTAGGTGGCGTAGCGGGTAAAACGAGTGGCACGATTTTAGGCGGAATTGTCGGTTGGCTGGGCGCAACACCGATTGCAGGTTGGTTTGGCGGCACGGTAATTTCAACATCAGGATTGGGAACCGTTTTGAGTTGGTTGCCTGCGGGACTGGTGAAAGCAATAGGAATTACTAGCATTGTAACCGTGACAACACCTGTTGCGTGGGTCGTCGGCAGCATTGCGATTTGCTCGGCGATTGGTTTTGGCATTCAAAAATTAACACATAGCGGCGGTATGAATGACGAAAAACGACACAAATTAGGCAAAGAATTACTCGCCAAATTACAAAAACTTTGTAAACGGCACACCGCTACGCAATTGGTTAATTCTGAAAATTCAACCGTGGATTATTCCGCGACGATTGCAGAAATCGAGGCGTTGTTTCATGAACTTGCTAAAGAAGGTGTGATAAAACCTGAAAAGGTGGCGACGTATATTGAAAATTTGAAAAGTGGACGTTTGCCGATTGATGTGGCGATTAACATTCTGAACGAACACGGTAAAGAATTGGTTAATCCTTCGTTAAATCCGAATGCAGATGTCGATGCCGAATTAAGAAAAGCCACTTCAGCGCGGGCGTTCACCGCAATGAACAAAGGCGTGACGAATGCTGACGAACCGAGCGAATCATTTTTAAAAACCATGCAAAATCGTTTCGGTGTTGAACGTGGACGCGCAGTTGAATTGTATCGTGACGCGCCACTTGACCCGAATCCCAAAGAAACCGCACAACAATTAGGACAAATTTTCAGCAGTGAAGTAATTGGCGCGGCGTTTAATGCGTTAGCAGAAACCGCGCAAAGTATGCAAAAAGGACAAGCAGCATTCGTACGATTTTTGGAAGTGTCGGCAGTTTTGGATGGGCAATTTGATACGATAATCGAAACAATAGACAAAGATGTCAGTTTGCACGCGGCAATAGGTCGCTTGTAATCGCTTAAATCATAAAAAATAAAAAATGAAATTTAAAAAAGAATTTGACGTTATCGTGGTCGGCGGCGGTCACGCTGGCACAGAAGCCGCTTTAGCCGCCGCGAGAACGGGCGCACAAACATTATTGCTCACCCAAAATATCGATACGCTTGGACAAATGAGCTGCAATCCTGCCATTGGCGGGATTGGCAAAGGGCATTTAGTCAAAGAAATCGACGCACTCGGTGGCATCATGGCAAAAGCGATTGATGTCGGTGGGATTCAATTTCGGATTTTGAACGCCAGCAAAGGGCCAGCAGTTCGCGCCACTCGCGCCCAAGCAGATCGCCAACTTTATAAACAGGCCATTCGCACCGCTTTGGAAAATCAGCCAAATTTAATGTTATTTCAACAAACGGTCGCGGATTTGATTGTTGAAGGTACAAAAGTTGTAGGCGTGAAAACCTTGATAGGATTGGATTTTTCAGCG
>CAZLGN010000155.1:0-5469 GCA_964558865.1 uncultured Methylomagnum sp. | reverse complement strand
AAGATTGCGTCATAACATTAACAAAGTCGGAAAGTGAAAATAGCGCGTATCTTACCGAATCTTAACGAGTTCGATAAATGTTATTTGTTTTTAAGCAATTCGCGTAAAATTGAATCGAAATCACGCTTAAACCTTGTAGGAATCACATGAAAAAATTGTTTTTAATCCCCTTGTTATTGTTTTCAACCGCGAATTTTGCAGAAGAACCGTCAAAAGACGATTGGCAAAACACTACCATCAGCGATGCCACTATTAAGAAAATTCAAGAATCACGATTCGTTTATAAAAAATGCGTAGTGGATGAAATGAAAAAAGCACCTTATCAAAAACAAGAAAGTCGTCACGCGACAGAAGAAATCGTGAAACAGTGCGAAAACGTTTTAAGTAAAATGCGTGAAGTTTATGTGGCTGAAAAAGTTCCAGAAGTGATTGCTGACAGGCACTTAAAACAAATGCGTTTGCAAACCACGCGCCTCGTTTTGCAAGACATGATGTATAACGAAGCGGCGCGTTCCGTCCAATAAAAACTATAAAAATGAGGTTTCAAAAATGGATATAACCAATTACACCATCGATTTAGCACTCAAACCGACCACGCTTGATGCGTGGCACGTCTGTTTAGCAGGAACATCAGCAATTTTAGCGGGGGCGTTGATTTTAACGTTGTTGTCGTTAGTAATGTGTTTCGCGCGTCGCAAAGAAACCGTTGTTGCGGAACCACAAATTAAGATTGTTGAAAAAATCGTGCAAGCGGAACCAATTATTAAAACGGTAGAAAAAATTATCGAAGTTCCCGTTGAAAAAATTGTTGAGAAAATTGTCGAAGTTGAAAAAATCGTTCAAATTCCCGCGCCTGCCCCCGTTGTTTTAAAGGAAGCAAACGCTGATGCCGCGTTGCAATTGCTGTATTTGTTGCAAAATGACGCACGTTTTATCGATTTTATCAAAGAAGACATGAGCGCACACAGCGACGAAGACGTTGGCATGGTAGCGCGAGTGATACACGAAGGTTGTAATAAAGTTTTAGACGAGCATTTTACTTTTACGTCGATTGCGAAACAAAACGAAGGCGAAAAAATCACATTGATTGAAGGCTACGACGCGGCGAAAGTGCGTGTGACGGGCAATATCGTTGGCAATCCACCATTCACAGGCACAATTATTCACAAAGGCTGGCAAATCACAGATGTCCGTTTGCCAAGTACCGTTCAAGGCTATAACGCCAATGTTATCGCGCCCACAGAGGTTGAATTATGAGTTTTTTTGATCAAATGAAAAAAAAGGCAGCTGAAACAGCGAAAGCTGACGAGCCAAAAAAGGACGACGCGAAAGTTGAATCGCCCACCAAAGTTGAAGTGAAAGCTGAAACGAAAGTTGAAAAAGCTGAACAAATTGAAGCGGCGATTAAGCCTGAAAAAGTGACCGATGTTGTAAAAGAAGTCGCACCTGAACCTAAAAAAGAAACGCCTAAAAAAGTTGAAATTGCACCCGCTGCACAAAAATCCTCAAACAAAATTGATACGTCCGAAGGCAAACATTTTGCCGTCGGTATCGATTTAGGTACAACACATTGCGTTTTATCTTATGCAGATATTAGTGAAGGCAATGACGAATTTGTTCAAACCGTGATGGGCATTTCGCAATTAACATCGCCGAGTATTGTGGAAGAAAAATTGCAGTTGCCATCGTTTTTATATCAAGCGCATGACGCGGAATTACCTACGAATTCCACCGCTTTACCTTGGAATTCTAAACCCGATTTTATTGTTGGAGAAATTGCGCGAAGTTTAGGCAGTAAAACGCCAATTCGATTGGTTTCAAGTGCAAAAAGTTGGCTTTGTCATGCGGGTGTAGATTGTAAATCGCCTATTTTGCCACCCGATGCGCCCGACGAAGTGGAACGTGTTTCACCCTTTGAAGCCACAAAAGCCTATTTAGAACACATGAGTTCGGCGTGGTTACGTTTGCATCCTAACGCGCCACTTTCTGGGCAAGATTTGGTGCTAACTGTTCCCGCTTCTTTCGACCCTGCGGCACGAGAATTAACGGTGGAAGCCGCGCGTGCTGTTGGTTTGTGGCAAGCGATTTTGCTCGAAGAACCACAAGCGGCGTTATACAGTTGGATTGAACAAACCCAAGGCGAATGGCGCAAACAAGCCAAAACTGGCGATGTGATTTTAGTTATTGACGTGGGCGGCGGCACAACCGATTTATCGTTAATCGCTGTCACGGAAAAAGACGGAAATTTGGATTTAACACGGGTCGCGGTGGGCGAACATATTTTACTCGGCGGCGATAACATGGATTTAGCGTTGGCATACACCGTCAAATCGAAAATCGAAAAAGACGGCAAACGCTTAGAACCTTGGCAAGTGCAAGCCTTAACGCATGGTTGCCGTGATGCGAAAGAAAAAATCTTTTCCAGCGATGTGGCGAGTGTGGCGTTAGTTGTACCGAATCGCGGTTCATCGTTAATCGATGGCACATTGCGTAGTGAATTGACCCGTGACGAAGTGAATAGCGTGTTAATCGAAGGCTTTTTGCCAAAAGTAGTGGTGAGCGACCGTCCTGTTTCACGCGCTCGCGGTGGATTGCAAACAAAAGGTTTGCCGTATGCTCAAGATGCAGGAATTACGCGCCACTTGGCGGCATTTTTAGCAAAACAAATTAACGCCGCTGACGAATTAGACGGCATTGATTTACCAAACGGCGCGTCATTCTTACACCCAACAGCCGTTTTATTTAATGGCGGCGTTTTCAAAGCGGAAGCATTGGGCGAACGTTTGCTGGAGGTTTTGAATTCGTGGTTAAAAGCAGAAAATGCTCCCGACGCGCGTTTGCTAGCAGGGGCTGATTTAGATTTAGCTGTCGCACGCGGGGCGGCATATTACGGCTTTGTTCGTAAAGGGAAAGGCGTTCGAATCAAAGGCGGCACCGCCGCGAGTTATTACGTTGGAATTGAAAGTGCGATGCCTTCTGTTCCAGGCATGCGTCCTGAAATTCAAGCCTTGTGCATCGCGCCATTCGGCATGGAAGAAGGCACGAAAGTCGAATTGCCTACTGATGAATTTGGCTTAATCGTCGGCGAACAAGTGCGTTTTCGTTTCTTTAGTTCAACCACGCGCCGCGAAGACATTATCGGTACACGTTTGGACTATTGGCAAGACGACGAATTATCGGAACTTAATGAAATCGAAGTCACACTTGACCAAGAAGACCGTCGTGCTGGTGAAGTCGTATCAGTACATTTAGGCTCTGCTGTCACTGAAGTCGGCACATTGGAATTGCAAGCCTTTTCAAACAAAGATAAAGGTCACTGGAAAATTGAGTTTGATGTTCGTAATTAAGAAATTTCTCGGCGTATAGCCTGCCTAATGCGCCATTGATAGGATTTTGTTATGTGGGCATACGCTGTATGCCCCGACGAAAAATTAAATTTTTCACCTTTTGAGCCTGTTAAAACCCATGAATCCAATTCTTTTAGGTGTAAATATCGACCACGTTGCGACGATTCGTCAAGCGCGTGGCACACGTTATCCCGATATTCTGCAAGCTGCGTTAATCGCGGAACAAGCTGGCGCAGATGGTATTACCGCGCATCTGCGTGAAGACCGTCGCCATATTCAAGACCGTGATATTGAATTGCTCAACACTAACATTCACACTCGTTTGAATTTTGAAATGGCGGTGACGGACGAAATGGTGGCGATTGCGTGTCGAGTTTTACCATTCGCCTGTTGTTTAGTCCCAGAAAAACGCGCGGAATTAACCACTGAAGGCGGTTTAGATGTTCGTGAAAATTTGCCCCGTTTAAAAGTCGCCTGTCATAAATTAGCGGATGCGGGAATCGAAGTGTCGCTGTTTATTGACCCTGACGAAGCCCAAATTGATGCAGCCGTGCAAAGTGGCGCACCTGTCATTGAATTACATACTGGCGCGTATGCTGATGCACGCAATCGCCAAGAACAACTAAAAGAATTAGCACGAATTCAGCGTGCGGCGAAATATGCTCATGCGGCGGGTTTGCAAGTGAACGCAGGACACGGGCTACATTTTCACAACGTTCAAGCAATTTGTGCCATTCCTGAAATTATTGAACTCAACATTGGACATTCGATTATCGCGCAAGCGATTTTTTCAGGATTAGCGCAAACAGTCGCAGAATTGAAAGCCGTAATGCAGCAAGCGCGTGGCTAATTTTATTTGCGTGGCGTGTTGCGTTTAGGCGGTTTCACGCAGTGAAACGCTACACTGGGATTACTGATACGCCGTGAAATATGCAAAACAACCGCGTTGATTATCTTTCGCCTGATAGAGTGCCGCATCTGCATTATCAAGCAATTTTTCAGGTGTGATGCCATGTTGTGGATAAAAACTAATGCCAATGCTCGCACCAATTTGAACGACATTTCCGTCTGAAAGTGTAAATGGCACGGTTAAATCGACGATCATTGCGGTGGCAACTTTTCCAGCGTCTTCGCGTGTCTGGCAATTTTCTAAAAGAATTACAAATTCGTCACCGCCCAACCTTGCCGCCATATCACTCTCGCGCAATCGCCTTGTAATTCTTGCCGCGACTTGTTTAAGTAAATCGTCGCCCGCAGCGTGTCCCAATGTGTCGTTCACCGCTTTAAATTTATCTAAATCCATCATAAAGGTGGCAAATTCTTTCCCTTCTCGATGGCTTAATTGAATTGAATAATTCATGCGGTCTAGCAATTTTCGGCGATTTGGTAAGCCTGTTAATGCGTCGTAATAGGCAAGTTGTTTAATTTCTTTTTCAGCTTTTTTGCGTTCGGTAATATCGCGTGTAATCGATAATCGCACGATTTTCTTTTTGTCAATCATTGGAGCGGCGTGTGTTTCTAACCATCGATGAGTTCCTTTTAAACCGATGATTTCAAATTCCATTTTCAACACTTCACCCGCAATCACACGCCGATGCAATTCTTCCGTTTGGGCGCGATATTTTGGCACAACAAAATCAAACATTGCGTGGTTGCGGTTGAAAATTTGATTGGGTGAATCTATTTCAACCATTGCTAATCCCGCCGAATTTATGTCCAGTAATCTGCCATTTTCATCCACGATTTGAATACATTCGGGACTTGTTTCGATAATCGCTTTTAAGCGTAATTGACTTTCAGACAATTCGTTTTCGATTTTTTTACGTTCAGTAATATCTTCTTCAACTGCCAAATAATGTCGCGTTGCACCATTATTTTCTCTTACTGCGGAAACGGTAGACAACGCAATATATTCAGAGCCATTTTTACAACGGTTAATCAATTCGCCCTTCCATCGAATGCCATTCGCAAGAGCTGACCACATCTCGTGATAGGTCATGACCGATGTTTTCCCCGATTTCAAAAAACGTGGATTTTTACTAATCACTTCGTTGAGTTCATAGCCTGTCAGGGTGCTGATTCCATTTAATGTACTGTCGCCCCCTGAAATTGATCAATTTTT
>CAZLGN010000154.1:0-5481 GCA_964558865.1 uncultured Methylomagnum sp. | reverse complement strand
CTAATTTTTTATGAGAAAGCCGTGTTGCCAGGCCAAGGATGATTTTCAATTAAATGCAAAACATCAAGTGAAATTTCAATCTCACCATTTGGCGAAATCGTCTTTAATTCGCGTTGCAAAATAGTGTGAATAATCGAATGTTTGTCAGGTCTTTCGCGTAATGGCAATAAATGACAAGTGCAACCGTTTAAACGGTAATATAAATCACGTCGAAAACGTCCCGCTTCAACTGCGTCGGCTAATTTTACATTTGTTGCGGCGACAATTTGTACATCAACACGAATCGATTTGTGTCCACCAACAGGCGTAAATTCAGAGGATTCCAATACCCGCAACAAAGTTGATTGCAAATCAAAACTCATATCGCCGATTTCGTCCAAAAACAAAATTCCTTTGTCGGCTTGCAAAAATTTCCCCGCTTTGCCGCTTGATTTTGCGCCTGTAAAACTGCCCGCTTCATAGCCAAACAATTCACTTTCAATTAAATCACGCGGAATTGAGGCACAATTTATCGCAATCAGTGGCGCATCTTTGCGAGGGCCTGCGTTTTTAAGCAAACGGACAAAATGATCTTTGCCAACGCCTGATTCACCTGTGACTAAAATGGGGATTTTATGGGTTTGTAATTTCACTGCTTTTTGTAACAGCGTATCTAATTCTCTCGATATTGCCGAATCATGGATTAGCGGAGCAGCTTTTTTGGCAGGTGTAAATTGAATTTTTTCCAACACGCATTCTTGTGCAGCGATACTTTTTGCTAAAGGAAAATTTGTATTCACCAACACACAAATCAAATGTAAAAAGGCAAACAATGAATTCATGCGTTCTTTGTAATCGCTGACCAAACCAATCACTGCAATCAATTTTCCCTTGTCATCAAATAACGGGTAACCGACGGTTGTAAAGGGATGCAATACATTTAAAAAATGTTCCATGCCTTGAAATGCAATTGGTTTTTGTAAAATAGCGGTTGTGCCAATGCCGTTATTACCCAAAACCGTTTCTGCCCAATTCGCGCCTGCGGTGTACATTTTATTTAAAAACGCACTGGGTAATTTTTGCTCACCCATCACGCAAAGTAATCGTCCATCAGCGGTGGTCAAAACAAGCATCACACTTGCCTCTTTTAAAAATGTATGAAAATTGCTGCTCAAATGTTTGATGATTTCTTCGATATTGATGGCGGGATTCGTGCGTTCAACGATGGACGAAATCATAGGATAATCGTCCCAATTCGCATAATTTCCAAGTGGCAAATGGTATTCTTCAAGACAACGTTGCCACGCATCGCTGACTTCAGGTCGAACCCAATCACCCTGTTCAGGAACAGAGCGGGTTTGATTCATCCATTGCCATGCTTGAATTGGTCTATCAACCTCGAATTCAACCGTGTGACGCAGCAATAACGTTTCTTGACTGACTTTTACTTTATTTGGATTGGTGACGTTTAGATTCATCTTTTGCTGTTTCGCATCAAAATTAGTGTCGATTACGAACAAAAAGTAACAAAAATGATTGATTTTGAATGTAATTTGCTGAAATCGACTGTGAATACAACACAATAGCAAATCAAAAAAAAGAGGCAATGCGTCATAGTGTCGCACTGCCGTATCTCACGAAGGAAATGTAATGTTCTCCATCACTGGAGAGGATTTAGGATGAAGCGTTGATTGCATCTGAATAGTTTGAATATTCAAGATAAAATCTGGGATTGCACATGAAAAAAACGTAAATCTAAAAAATTAAGGTAACCGTGGATTTTCGCGTGTTGCAGCGGCCCATTCGGGTGAATAACCGTCCATAATCGATAAATCTGGAACATCCATCACTATGGCTTCGGTGGTCATCATTGTGCTAACTACGCTCACCGCATTGCGTAGTGCTAAACGCATGACTTTCACAGGGTCGATAATGCCAATGTCTAAAAAATTGCCGTAAGTTTCACGTTGTGTATCAACCGTAAAATGGCTGTCATCGGCATTTTCAATTTTTGCAATGACGGATTCTGGATTCATGCCCGCATTGCGCGTTAAACTTTGCAACGGTGCCGCCAGCGCGAGTTTCATAATCGAAATGCCTTGTTGCTGTTCGGCATTTTCAGCAATGACTGTGTTTAACATTTTGATACAATTAAATAACGCTACGCCGCCGCCAGGTAAAACTCCTTCTTCCAGTGCCGCTTTTGCAGACATATAGGCATTTTCGATACGCACCATACGTTCTTTGATTTCAAAATCGCTGATACCGCCAACACTGAAAACACCTGTTTTACTTGATAACAAAGCAATCCGTTCTTCCAATTCACCGAAATCGTGCTTATTGCCTGATGCCGAACCTATGCCTGGTTTAATGGCTAAAATTAAATCAGCTTGTTCGCGTAAATTCACAATTCTTTCTTTGACTAATTCTGGATTACCTTTTGCGCCGATAATTGTCGTTGTCGTTTCCGTAATAACAACCCGTTGCGCTTGTCCGAGTAAATTGAGTTCAACGTGTTCGAGTTTTGGGCTACTGTAATCGTCTAAAATTGCTTGCCCGCCTGTCAATAACGCCAAATCTTTCAATCTATCGACACATTTATCGCCAAAACCTGGGGCTTTCACCGCTACCACTTTGAAAACGCCTTGCACATGATTGAGCAATAAACCCATCAACGCCTTATCAATCACATTTTCGGCAACAATTAACAACGAACGCCCTTCGGCTTTCACGTCTTCTAAAATCGGAATTAAATCCATTAAATCTTTGATTTCACGGTCGTATAACAAAATATAGGGATTTTCGAGAACGGCTTCAGCGCGAACTTTATCCGTCACAAAATTCGGCGATAAATAACCACGTTCGTAATGAATACCCTCCACAATTTCTAATTCGTCTTCGCGTCCATTGCCGAGTTGGAAAATTAGCTGCCCCTCTAAGCCCAGATTTTCTAGGGCTTGCGCCAACAATTCCCCAACTCCTTTTTCGTCCTTGGTTGCTACGGCAGATATTTTTTCAATCCAATCAGATGTGACATCTTTTAACGCATCATCTAATAATTTTTTCTCAACCAACGCAAGGGCCAAATCCAAGCCTTTTTTCAATTGCAATGGATGAAAACCTGCGGCTACGCTCTTTAAACTTTCTTGAGCTAATTTTTGTGCCAAAACGATTGCTGTAGTTGTACCGTCACCGACTTGGCGAGATACCGCGCCCGCTACATCACGCAACATACGCCCGCCTAAATTGGCAATACGATCATTAAAATGAATAGAACGCGCCACGGTTACGCCATCACGAGTGAAAATCGGCATAATGCCATCGGTGCGATGTTGAATCATCACCGCTGGTCCTGCACTTCCCATTGTCACAATTGCCGCGCGGGCAATGCTGTCAATGCCGTGCATCAATTTTATTCGTGCTTCGGGGTTGTAAATAACGTGTTTTGTCATGAGTCTAATTTGTCGTGATTGATTAAAACCGCTTTTTTCATAATCGTATGTCCTACTTCCAGACGAGTTTTTCGAACCCGTTTAATTCGCGCCCAAAGTTGAATTAAAATTTTGTCCCAATAATCTAGCGTTCTTCTGAAAAAACGTTCTTCATCTTCAGATAACTTTTGATTCCAAAATTCGTTGAGTTCTTCAACGCGCTGATTACCAATTTTGTCAGACAGCTTTTTCTCTTCGAGAACCAATTCTTTCATTGTTTCGTTAAGGTGAATCGCCATGTCATTCAGAAATTCTTTATCATCTGGTTTCATTGGTTTTCACCCAGGATTCAAGAGCCGCTGGGCAAGAATTTTTCTAAATAAATGCGCTCTTTGGCAATACCAAACTCTTCGCAAACCGCAAATGTCGCATCGACCATTCCAGGCGGGCCACATAAATACAGGTCAGGTTTTGCAACGGTTTCGCTCAAATCACGACGCAAAATATCCACCACGCTGCCTTTTTCACCGTGCCAATTTTCAGCATATTTCCACACGCAAATGCGAAGTTCTAACGTCGGCATTTCGGCGGCAAGTTTTTCTAATTCGTCGAGCAAGAAAACTTCTTCTTCGGTATTCACACCAAAATAAATGACGCATTTTTGCGGTTCTGACCATTCGTGCATACGCCGAACCATCGATAAAACAGGAGCTAAACCTGTTCCGCCTGCGACAAAATAACGCGGTGTAAAGCCATTTTCTTTTAAACCAAAAATGCCTGACGCGCCTTTAACGTGTATTTTTTGACCGATTCTGGCTTCGCTTTTCACATACGTTGAAAATTTGCCGCCCTCCACAATCCGAATTAAAAACTCTAATTCGCCTTTTTTGTTTGAGTTGTTTGCTGGTGAATAAGAACGTGTCGTGGTCGTGCCAGGAATTTCTAAATCAAAAAACTGTCCCGAATCAAATTTCACTTGTTTATCGTCGCCCGTGCGTTGCAATAACAAACGCATGACGTTACTTGAAACTTGCGCGATTTCAACAACTTCCGCTTCAAACGATAAGCCTTCAGGTGAAAACGAAATGCGGTCATAAGTGTAAGGCACTTCAACTTCTATATCCGTGGTCGGATAACAAGAACATAACAACACTTCGCCTGCTTCTTCTTCGGCATACGGTAAGGCTTGAGAACTGAATTTCCCTAAAACATAATCGCCTTCGGCACAAAAACCTTTGCAGGTCGCACAACCGCCTTCGCGGCATGAAGCCATTAAATAAATATCTTGGCGTAACGCCGCTGAAATAACGTCTTCGTCCGAACGGCATTCAAAAGTAACGAATTCGTCGTCTTGGGTAATAATTTTTACTTGATGTGTACTTGCCATTTTATTGCTCAGTTTAAAATTTTGCCGTTCATATTAAAAAACGCCATAACGTGCTGCACCGCGCGTTTCGATGAATCTAACGACAGCGAACAGCCTTCTTGAACCAGCTTATTGTCTTGATAAATTGTCCACCGCCACATAAATTCCAAATCTTCGGTGTACGCCGTGTAAGGTTGCGTATCGTAAAGTTTGGTCAATTCGGCATTGGTATCCCGTATTTCATGATTGTGATGGTGCGATGTTGATGCTGCGTTTAAGGTTTCCAACATGATTTACCGTGTATTTTTATGGGTTAAAAAAGTGCCTGCCAGCACATATCGCACTGAACAGGCACTTTAAACGTCAACGATTTCGCTTATTGCAACGTAATCACTTTTACGCCACGAACTTTACGCAATTCTTCTAAAGGCAATGCGTAATAATCGGTGTTACGCAATTCCATCAACTTCGTTCCCAACTGACGATCCGCGTCTAAAAAGACGTTGACGGGCATCACAGGTGGTTTGCACGCCAATCTGAAATCGATGTGAATCCGTTCCGCTTTGTACATATCTGTGCAAGCGGTCATTTCCGCGACTGTTTTATCAGCCACTTCTTGAGCGTTCGCGCCACAAGTACAATTGTTCATGAATTTGTCATCATCGAACTCAGCACGTTTTAACAACGCCACTTTTTCTTCGATTT
>CAZLGN010000153.1:0-5493 GCA_964558865.1 uncultured Methylomagnum sp. | reverse complement strand
TCGAAACGTAATTTGCTAATTCTTTATTGCTATCAAATTTCAACGGAAAACCACCCACGATGTTATTTTTAGCCGCCGTTAATTCCGTATCCGTTACGCCATTTTTGACAAAATCAGAAAGCGTTTGATTTAAAACGTCTAACGCTTGCGATGTTTGGTCATTGCGCGTTTGCAAACTGGCGACAAAAACGCCATTTTTCAACAGCGGCATAAAACCACTCGACGCACTGTAAGCCAAACCACGCTTTTCGCGCACTTCGTCAAACAATTTTGAAACCAAACTGCCGCCACCCAAAATGTGATTCCCCACATAAAGCGGAAAATAATCGGGGTCTTTGCGATACGTTCCCGTCAAACCAACTAAAACGTGGGTTTGCGTTGAGGGAAAATCTAAATTTTGCGTGGTCGCTTTCGTCAAGGCAGGAACATCTGGCAACGGCGCAGGTTTTGAACCTTGCGGCAAATCTGAAACCAATAAATTCGCGGTTTTTTCAGCATCATCTTTCGACAAATTACCAACAATCACGACAATCGCATTCGACGCGGTGAAATAAGTTTTATAAAAATTTTTCACGTCTTTTTCGGTGAATTTCTCAACCGTTGGCAAAACACCTAAATTCGGATGCCCATAAGGATGTTCGCCGTAAATCGCTTTGTAAAACGTGATATTTGCTAAATCTGCTGGAGATTCTTCACGCTGTTTTAACGCCGCCAAAGTGCGATTTTTTTCGCGCGAAAAATCATTTTTGGCAAACGTGGGATTGCTCAAAATGACGCACATTGTGTCGATGGCTTTATCGAATAAAGGCTTATCCGTCAACGTTCGTAATGTCACGCTAGCGTTATCAATTGAACTTCCTGTGCCGAAATTCGCGCCAACACTTTCAAAACGTTGTGCAATATCTTCGGCATTCCAATTTCCCGCACCTGAATCAAGTAAATTGGTTGTGAAAGAAGATAAACCAAACTGTTCGCCATCTCTCGCGCTTCCTGCATCGAAAACTACTTGAATATCAACCATTGGCAGTGCATCAGTTTGAACAAAATAAACGCGGCTACCTTTTGGCGTTTGCCAGTGTTCAATTGTTGCCGCCGAAAACGCACTGGAACTAAAGACAACCAAAATAGCGCAAAAATAACGATTCAATTTCATAAAAACATTACCGCAACGACCAAGAAAATCACTGTTGCAATCGCAATAAAACGGTGTTTCGGATGATTAAAATGCGCTTGAATTTTGGTTTGAATTTTGGTTTGTGTGTTGCATCGTTTCAAATCATCTGTTGAAAATTCATCAGCAATTTTTGAATAAAAACTGCCGCATTTGGGGCAATTTAATTCAAGGTCGTGGCGAAAATGTCCACAGGAAAGGCATTTAGTCATAAGAAACTCGTTTAGAAATAGGATTAAAAAATTTGATTGCGATTACCATAAATCGAACCTGTTACAAGTGCAACAATTCGTTTGCGATTTCAACAATATCGACAGGATTTATTTCCTTAATTGAGTCATCAAATTTGTTAAGTTTGCGTGGATTCACGACAGACGGCGATTTCAAAACCCTATTGATTTCGGTTTGATAAACGCGACTAATCGGCGTGCAACCAAAGAGCGTAATCGACGGCGTATTCAATCCCCACGCAATATGCGTTGGCCCTGTGTCGTTGCCGATGACTAAATCAACTTGCGACAATAAGGCTTTTAAATCGTTTAAATTCAACGCAGGCAAAATGCGAATAAACGGTGATTCATCAGCCATATTTTCAGCTGTTTGTCGCTCCGTTTCATTGCCCCAAATTACCAAACAATTTTGTTTTAATTGGTTAGCCATCTCGACAAATTTTGCCGCTGGATAATTTCGACTTGCCCATGTTGAACCAATCACAAACACGATATTTTTCGAATCTCGACTTAAAAACGCATTCAAATCGACCGTTGCCGCGTGAAAAAATAGAAACGGTTTTTTTGCTAAAATTTCTTCGGAGGAAATCGAAAATCCCAATGGTTGCGACAACACGGCGGCATTTCTATCAATCGTATTTTCATCATAAGCGCAGGCGATTTTTTGCGAATAAAACAACGACGCTAACGATTCACGAATCGAATTTTTATCAAAACCTGCTACGTTTTTTCCGAGCAACCACGCCGTAATCGCTGATTTCAATAACCCTTGTGCATCGATAACTAAATCGTAATTTTGTGCAGCGTGATGACGGACGGTTTTGATTTCGTCAAAAATAGCGCGTTTATTCGTTTTCACCGCTTTCAAATTAACAGTTAAAACACGAGAAATATCGGGATTATCGCGCAACAAATCTGCAAATCGCGCTTCAACTAGCCAATCGATTTGTGAATCGGGAAAACGCGCTTTGATGAATTGCAATGCAACCATAGCGTGAACGATGTCACCGAGCGCGGAAAGTTTGACGATAGCGATTTTTTTCATAAACGAATTAGTTCAGCAATTTGTGACGGCAAAATATCGGTTAAACATTGACGATGTTCAAGCGGGCAATCGCGTTTAAAACACGGCGAACACGGCAAATTTAACGTCACGATTTCCGCATTTGAATGAAGTGGCGGCGTGAATTTTGGGTCAGACGAACCATAAAGCGCGATAACTTTTTTATCTAACGCCGCTGCAACGTGCATCAAACCCGAATCATTACTCACCACCGTATGCGCTAGCGAAAGTAAATCCACCGCTTCGGTCAAATTCGTTTTACCTGAAAAATCTTGACACTGCCAGCCCGTCAATTTGTTAATTTCGTCGGTGACAGATTTATCTTTTTCCGAACCGATAAGCCAACAAGTCCAACCTTCTGCCATTTTTTGCGATGCCAGTTCGGCAAAATGCGCTTCTGTCCAACGTTTTGCCGAGCCAAATTCTGCGCCTGCACACAAAACCAAAATCGGATTAAATAAACGCAGATTAAATTTTTCGATGACGGCATTTTGTTGAATGCCCGTGACGTTTAATGCAGGAAATGAATAAGCAGGTAACGTTTCGCTCGCTTCAAAACCTAACGCCACAAACCGCTGCACCGTCATGGTTAAAACCGATTTGTCGAGTTTTCGCGCATCATTCAATAAACCGTAACGCATTTCGCCTAAAAAACCCGTGCGTTTGGGAATGTTGGCAAAAAACGGAATCAACGCCGATTTCCACGAATTTGGCAACACAATCGCTTGATCATAATTTTCAATCCGCAGTTTTTTTCCCAAAACGAAACGGGCAATTAAGCCAAATTCACCGTGTGTTAATGGCATCACAAACGTTTTGCTAACTTCTGGCATACGCGCCAATAAACCTTGCGACCATTCAGGCGCAAGCACATCGATTTCGCAATCGGGCTGATTTTTTTTCAACGCGATAAACAGGCTTTGCGCCATCACCATGTCGCCCACCCACGATGGCGCGATAATTAAAATTTTCATTCGGAAATCATTTTTTCAAAGTCACAAAAATTAAAATTGCACGCGCCATTTGTAGCAATTGCCGCGCAGTAATCGGGTGAAATAGCGAGTTGTTGCGTTTGCCATTTTTCATTGACGGGCAAATTTAAAAATAAATTTGGCGTATTAACGTCGATTTCACAATGATTCATTCCCAGCGCAATGCCGCGTCCAATAGCTTTCACGACGGCTTCTTTGCGTGTCCAAAAATCATAGAACGCCGCTGTCTTTTCATTTTCAGGCAAATCAAACCAATAATTTTGTTCTGAAAGTGCGAAACATTTTTTGACCAAATCCGAAAGTGAAGAACGCGGTTTTATTTCTTCAATATCAATGCCGACGGCTTTTTCATAACTTACCGCAATCAACATTTTTTCAGCCGAATGCGAAAGATTAAATTGCCATTCGGGAAAATCACGCAAATACGGTTTGCCAAATTCACCTCGCTCAATCACCAATTTGTCAGCAGATTGCAAAACGTAACGCGAAAGAATTTGCCGTAAAAACGGTTGTGATGCTTGCCGTGGCGTTATCGAAATCGCCCAAATATCAACAGTCGGTAATGGATTCAACATAGCGGGTCGCTTTTGAAAGTCTATCGTTAATGGCTTGCCACGCTTCATTTTGTGGCGGTTGTTCGACCAAAATTAAATCCACTTTTAGTGCATCCAATTCGCGCAATGTTGCGTATAAACCTTGCGCGTAAGCAATGGGGTCGCAAGGTAAAGTAATGATTTTACAATTTTCGTTCGCGGAGAGTTTTGAACCACACGCCAACACGCCAATTTTTTGATTTTGTGTTTTTATCCATTCCATTAACACAGTATTTTCACAGCGTAGAGCTTTCGTGGTTGGCGCGTAATGAATCGCCATCATTCCCGCCGTCCGAACAGTGGATTGAATAATTGAATCGGGAATTAAAACTTTGGTTTGCAACACTTTTTCTAATTCACTGCGCGTAATTTGCCCAAAACGTAACAGCATCGGCGTTGAACCGCTTAAATCGATAATCGTCGATTCCACGCCGATTTGACACGCGCCACCGTCTAAAATCATATCAACTGCGTCGCCTAATTCGTCGGCAACGTGTTGTGCTTGCGTCGGACTGATTCGACAAAAACGATTTGCTGAAGGTGCCGCAATCCCGCCGCCAAAGGCGCGTAATAATTCCAACGCCACGGGATGATTCGGGATTCGTAATGCAACGGTATTTTGTCCACCCGTAACGCTATAACTCACATCAGGGCGTTTTTTCAAAATCAAGGCAAGCGGCGCGGGGCAAAAGTGTCGCGCCAATATAAACGCCGATTCGGGAATGTCTTGCGCCCAATCGCTCAATTGTTCGATGCTGGCAAGATGCACAATTAACGGGTGATTTTCGGGGCGGTTTTTAGCCGTAAAAATACGTTTCACCGCTTCGGGATTGCTTGCATCGGCACCTAATCCATAGACCGTTTCTGTCGGAAAAGCCACTAAACCGCCGTGTTTTAAACAAGTGGAGGCTTGTTGAATGGTTTCAAAAGTGGATTCAAAAATAGTCATATTGTCGAGATTGATTGAATTGTCACAACGAAAAAAGGGTGAGTTAAAACCCACCCCTGAAAATTTGAAAGCGAAATAAGCGGTTAAAGCTCCGCTGGCTTCAAATCATCCGCCACTTCGCTCAACAATTCGGCTACGCGCATTCCCGTATCAAACGAATCATCGTAATAAAAACGCAATTCTGAAATATGCCGCAACCGCATTCGTTTTGCCAAAGCGTGACGAATCAACGGCGACATTTCGTTCAAGGCTTTCGTACTCGCTTTTTTACCCGCGTCATCGGTATTCAAAACGGTGACATAAATTTTAGCCATCGCCAAATCTTTGGTCACAATCACTTCGTTAATCGTGACAAAACCAATTCGTGGGTCTTTGATTTCACGCAATAAAATCAAAGACAACTCTTTTTGCATTTGCGATGAAACGCGATCGTGACGAGAAAATTCTCTGCCCATGATTACAATTCCCGTCTAACTTCGATGCGTTCAAAGACTT
>CAZLGN010000152.1:0-5508 GCA_964558865.1 uncultured Methylomagnum sp. | reverse complement strand
ACGATTCGACGCGCCACGTTGTTGCAGTTCTTGAATATCAATCGAACCCATACACGCTTGTTTGGCGAGAAGCATCGCTTTTTCAGCCGTGCCGCCAATGCCAATCCCTAAAATGCCAGGCGGACACCAACCCGCGCCCATCGTTGGTATCATTTTTAACACCCATTCCACAATGTCATCAGATGGATTAAGCATCGCAAATTTGGCTTTCGCTTCAGAACCACCACCTTTTGCGGCAATGTCGATTTCCACTTTATCGCCTAACACGATTTCGGTATGAATCACAGCGGGTGTGTTGTCTTTTGTATTTAAACGTTTGCCTGCTGGGTCACTCAAAATCGAGGCTCGCAACGGATTATCGACGTTTTGATAAGCACGGCGCACGCCTTCGTTAATCATATCCGCCAAACTTAAATCGCTTTGCCATTGAACGTTCATGCCGATTTTTACAAACACCGTGACGATGCCCGTGTCTTGGCAAATCGGACGTTTTCCTTCAGCACACAAACGCGAATTGATGAGAATCTGCGCCATTGCGTCTTTTGCAGCGGGACTTTCTTCGTGTAAATACGCGGCGTTTAAGGCTTGAATAAAATCTTGCGGGTGATAATACGAAATAAATTGCAACGCTTGTTCGATGCTTTCAATCACATCGTTTTGGTGAATTAAGGTCATAAAATAGCAGTTCGAAAAATGAAAATACTTTAAACGATATGTGGTCATGGTGCATTGAAATTTTAATGACGCAATCTGTTATCAGTGTGTTTTATAATCACATTTCTTATTTCACAAATTTATATTTTTACGGAGACATTATGAGTATTTCACTTAGCAAAGGCGGTAATATCAGTTTGTCAAAGATTGAGACAACTTCAACTTTGAATAATCTTATTATCGGTTTAGGTTGGGACGCTCGTCCGACAGACGGCTCAGATTTTGATTTAGATGCCAACGCATTCATGTTGAAAAACGACGGCAAAATTCGTTCGGAAGCGGATTTTATTTTTTACAATCAAATGCGTTCAGCGTGCGGGTCGGTTGAATACATGGGCGACAACAAAACAGGTGCAGGCGAAGGCGATGATGAAACGGTGATTTTGCAATTAAACAAAATTCCCGCTGATGTTGAACGTGTAACGTTTGCCGTCACGATTCACGAAGCCGAAGCCCGCAAACAAAACTTTGGGCAAGTCTCAAATGCGTTCATTCGCGTGGTGAATAAAGATTCGGGCGTTGAAATTGCGCGTTACGACTTGAGCGAAGATGCGTCGGTTGAAACGGCAATGATTTTTGGCGAAATCTATCGACATAATGGTGAATGGAAATTTAAAGCCATCGGTCAAGGTTATGCAGGCGGATTAGCTCCATTGGCACGTCAATTTGGCGTGAACGTCTAAACCTTTTCGGGCGGATTCGATATAAATCCGCCTTTTCAATTTTTCAATTCTCAACAGGAAACACAATGAGCCAACAAGCCGCTTTAACTTTAATCGAAAACTACTACGCGGCATTTAACGCTGCGGATATGGACACATTTTTAAACTTGCTTACTGATGACGTGATTCACGACATTAACCAAGGCAAACGCGATATTGGCAAAGAAGCCTTCACGCAGTTTATGGCGTGCATGAATTCCAATTACAAAGAACAACTCGTTGATATGGTGATTATGGCGAGTGCTGACGGCAAACGCGCTGCGGCAGAATTTATCGTTTTGGGCGAATACTTAAAAACGGATGAAGGTTTGCCTGAAGCACAAGGTCAAAAATACCGTTTGCCCGCAGGCGCGTTTTTTGAAATTCGTGACAGCAAAGTGGCGCGTATTACCAACTATTACAACCTTCAAGACTGGATTGCACAGGTTAGCGCGTAAAATTTACGAGGTTTAATTTTGACGAAGTAGGGGCGGGTTCTAAACCCGCACCTACGAAATGTGAAATTGAAAAACCGCCCTTTGAGCAAACTTGAAGAGCGGTTTTTTGTCTGTGCTAGAATTTCAATTTTAAAATTTTAGGAGTGAATGCAATGCCCGTTATCAGTATGTTCTATGGCGTAATTATTTATATGTATGCTTATGATACAAAACAACATTCTAAACCACACATCCACGTTGAATATGCAGGAATGACTGCGGTTTTTAGTTTGCCCGATGGTGATGTTTTAGCAGGTTCGTTACCACCTAAAAAAATACGACTTGTACAAACGTGGATTGATATTCACGCCGAAGAATTAGAAGCGGATTGGCGAATTGCGTCACAAGGTGGCGAAATTTTTAGAATTGATCCATTACGCTAGGAAAAACCATGTTACCGATGAATCCTCGCTCTATTGATGTCAATGTTTTGGATGATTACAAATTAAGCGTCACGTTTAGCAATCAAGAAATTCGCATTTTCGATGCAACGCCCTATTTGAATGCACCTGCTTTTAAAAAATTGCAAAATAAAGGTTATTTTTCACTTGCTAAAGCCAAACACGGTACGATTTGCTGGTTAGATGAAATTGATTTTTGCCCAGATACGATTTACTTAGAATCTGTATAACTCAAAAAAACCGCCCTTTGAGGAAATTCGAAAGGCGATTTTTTGTTTTTTCAAAACGGTTTCACCACCGCCAAAATAATAATTGCTATCAAAAAAATGACAGGAATTTCATTCATCCAACGATAAAAAACGTGGTCACGTTTGTTTTGATTTTTTCGAAAATCTTTAAGCCATTGCCAGCAGAAATAATGGTAAATCAGCAAACACAACAACATTAAAAATTTAACGTGCAACCAACCCGAATGCGAATACATCGACCACGCACCAGCGATTAACAACCAAATGCCAAACACAAACGTGGCAATCATCGACGGAGTCATAATGCCAAAGAACAATTTTCGTTCCATGATTTTAAAACGTTCGTTACTGGCTTCGTCATCGCTCATCGCGTGATAAACATATAACCGTGGCAGATAAAATTAACCTGCAAACCAACACACCATCGCAATTAAATGTAACGCTTTTAACCAAAGCATCTATTTTTCCTTCAAAAAATTTTCAATCTGAAATTCTAACTCAGTCGATTCAAACAGCCCGACTTTTTGCCAAACAATTTCGCCTTTCGGATTCAACAAAAATGTCGTGGGCGTGACTTTTACACCGCCAAATGCTTTCGCTAATTTTACCTCAATATCTAACGTAATGAAGTAGGGCAAAGGACGCTGTTTGATAAATTCAATCACATGATTCGGTGGATCAAAATACATCGCCGCACCAATAATTTCCAAACCTTGCGCGTGATAACGGGAATACAAATCCAACCACAACGGAATTTCTTTTAAACAGCTTTCACAATCTGTTGCCCAAAATGTGATGATTACAGATTTACCGCGCAATTTTTCAAACGATAATTGTTCACCCTTCAATGTGGTAAAAGTCGCTTTCGGCACGATTTTTTTGAAGCTAAAAAAAATGCCTGCAATGAGCGCGAGCAATAATGTAACGACGATAAAAACACGTTTTGACAGTTTCATTTTCACGGCAAAGAATGTTAAAAATTGGTTGATTTTAGCGTGTTTCAAGTTTGATTGTGAATGCAACTGCTATACACTCGACGGAATTTATACTTTTTAGGTCAAAAAAATGCTCATTCAGTGGTATCCAGGACACATGCACAAAGCCAACCGTGAAATTAAAGCGGCAATGGAACACATCGATTTAATGATTGAAATTCTCGATGCGCGAATTCCTTTTAGCAGCCAAAATCCCACAATGGCAACACTTCGGGGCGATAAACCGTGCATCAAAGTATTAAGTAAATGTGATTTAGCCGACGAATCACGCACGCAGCTTTGGCAGGATTATCTTGAACGCGAAAAATGTGTGAAAACGTTGGCGGTGGCGATGAATCAGCCTGAAAAAATCAAACAATTGACCGCACTTTGTCACAAATTGGCACCACGTTTAGAAAGTCGTTCAAAGCCTTTGCACGCGCTGATTACAGGTATTCCAAATGTAGGGAAATCGACGATTATTAACATTGTCGCGGGTCGAACGATTGCCAAAACAGGCGACGAACCCGCTGTGACAAAACATCAACAACGGATTGATTTAGGTGAAGGTTTGGTTTTATTCGACACGCCTGGCGTACTTTGGGGAAATATCGAAAACCAAAACAGCGGTTATCGTTTGGCGGCAACAGGTGCAATTAAAGACACCGCTTTCACCCATGAAGATGTAGCGTCATGGACGGCAGAATTTTTATTACGCGATTATCCTGAATTGATTAAAGCGCGTTATCAGTTGGAAACATTGCCTGAAAATGAAACCGAATTATTAAATTTAATTGGTAAAAAACGCGGTTGTTTAAAATCAGGCGGCAAAATAAATGTAGACCAAGTAGCAAAAATTTTAATCGGTGAATTACGCTCCACAACAATTGGACGAATTACGCTTGAAACGCCTGAAATGGTTGAAGTTGAACTGGCTGAATTGGAAATTATTCGCGCTGAAAAAGCGGCAAAAAAATTGGCGCGTACTAAAAAAAGCAACTGAAAATTGCGATTATCGCAACCTAAAATCAATCAAATTATCAAAATAGGAACAATGAAACCAAAATGAATATAAAACTAGGGTGGGTATTTGCATATTTAGGATTTTTTACACTGTTTTTGAGTCTGGGGATTTGGCAAGTTCAACGCGCCGATGACAAACAACAATTTTTGGATCTCGAAGCCCAGCGCGTCAATGTATCGCTGCAATTAACGACCGAAATACCAGATAGTTCTACTCAATTACGTTATAAAAAAGCCACAGTAACGGGGCATTACGACACAACGAAACAGTTTTTGCTCGACAACCAAATTGACGCAGGCAAAGCAGGTTATTTTGTTTTCACACCGTTTAAATTACAAAATTCCAATAAAGTGATTTTGGTCAATCGTGGTTGGATTCCATTGATTGAACCGCGTGCGACGTTGCCGAATGTTGATTTTCAAGCAGAAAATGAAACAACTTTAACGGGAAGAATTAACACGTTTCCAAGCGTCGGTTTGAAATTAGAAGGCGCAAATCAACCAACAAAAACAAATCCAGCTGTTGTGGGTTTTATCGACACGCCAGTTTTAGCAACGCTCACGGGTTATGAATTATTCGACTTTCAATTAGAATTAGACGCAAATTCGCCCAATGGTTTTAAACGCGAATGGGCGGCAGCAAAAATTATGCAGCCTGAACAACATTTAGGCTACGCGCTACAGTGGTTCGGTTTAGCGTTTGCACTAACGATAATTTTCATTAAATATGGATTGAAAAAAAATGTTATCCCAACAACGTAAAAATAGACAACTCATTATTGGAATTTTCGCTATGTCGATTATTCCTTTTGGCATTGCCTGGTATTTGGCGAAAAATCCACAATTGTTGAATCCTGCTGCAACAAATAAAGGGCAACTCATCACCCCTGCAATGCCAACTGAACGCTCTGATTTTCAAGGGTTTGATACGTTTTCGCAGGAAAACTTGA
>CAZLGN010000151.1:0-5606 GCA_964558865.1 uncultured Methylomagnum sp. | reverse complement strand
ATTTAATGAAAATAAATTAGAAAATATGGATTCAATACCCGCTCAATGTGGGGTTTAAAATCAAGATAATTGAAAAAATCTTAACCTTAAGCTAAACTTCAAACCACTTTCGACATAAGAGTGAAAGTGAGCGTTGATGGTAGTAACATCGGCTAATAATAATTATTTTTGAGGAGTTAATTTATGGCTTTAATTACTTGGACAGCAGAGCAGTACGGAACTAATGTTGCTTTTGCTGACGAAGAACACAAAATTTTATTCGATAAATTAAATAAGTTATACGACCTTGCAACAGGTGGTGCAGAACGCGCGGTAATTGGCACACAATTAGACGATTTGATTGCCTATGTAGTTGATCATTTCGCTCATGAAGAACGTGAAATGCAGGCAAAAGGTTATGCAGCGTTTGATGCACACAAAGCAGAACACACCGCGTTAATCGGAATTTGTGCGGATTTGCAAAAGAAATTCCATGCAGGTGAAGCCGATGTGACAGAAGAAGTTGGTCAATTAGTTAAAGGTTGGTTAGACAGTCACATTCCTACCTTTGATTTCGGTTACAGCAGCACAATCGGCTAATTCTAAAGCGATTTATTAAAGTAAAGGCTTGCGAATTTAAAAGTTCGCAAGCCTTTTTTGTTTTAATACAATTTCCGATTGTACGGAAAACTCGTTAAACGATGTCCACTCAATGTGGATTTTCGGCAGAATTTTTCATTTTTATTCGCGCTAAAATTAGTGACCACAACACCGTTAAAATCAGCACAAACAACGATAATTCCAACGTTATGAACATTCCAATTTTAAAATACGCGAATAACGGATGAACAAATCGAATGAGCCAACCCGCTAACACTTCCATAATTGCGGAAAAATACGTCAAGCAGCTCAACCAAATTTTTAACCGCGTTGAAAAGTCCGTCATCAACATTAAATGCGTCAGCGTCACGGCTAACATTCCCATCGAAAACAAATGAAAATGCAGCACTTCGAGCATTCCTTCGTAACTTTTTGCAGGAATAAATTGTTCTTCGTTACCGTTGTAATAGGTCACAACGGATTCGAATGTTAAATCCATACGGTGAAAATACATCATGCCGTTACTCACCCAAAGCAACAACATATACACCAAAAACATCAACACTAACGCATTAAGCAATAGCTTTCGTTGCTGTTCACCGCTCACAAAATAACGCATTATTTTTTCACCATCATTTGATAGAAAACGGTATTTTTAATCGGATTGATATTCTCCAACGCCTAATCAACCACGCAAACTTATAATGTTCCAACCATTCGCTTCGGCAAAGTGACGCAATTTCTCATCAGGGTCTACGGCAAAGGGATGATTAACCAATTGTAATAACGGCAAATCATTATGCGAATCGCTGTAAAAATAACTGCCTTCTAATGTTTCCCCCGTTGTTTCCAACCATTCATTCAACAGTGTGACTTTGCCACTTTGAAAACACGGTACGCCAACTATTTCGCCCGTGTAACGTTCATTGACTAATTCGGGCGTAGTGGCAATCAAATTTTCAATGCCATACATTTTCACAATCGGTGCCGTAATAAAGCGGTTTGTTGCCGTAATCACTAATAATGTGTGACCTAAAGCCCGATGTTTTTCGACTAATTCTTTCGCGGCTTTTAACAAAATTGGTGAAATCACTTCTTCTAAAAACTGTTCGCGCCAAACGTGTAATTGGTCAAGTGTATGTTCTGCTAAGGGTTTCAACGCAAATCGTAAAAATGCCGCCATATCTAACGTGCCTTTTTGATAATCCTCATAAAACTGGGCGTTGATACGTTCATAAATGGTTTTATCCACAATTCCGTGGTCAACAAGAAACTGTCCCCACAAATAATCGCTATCGTCTGCAATCAACGTATTGTCTAAATCAAAAATCGCTAAAGTCATTTTTTAGTCTGCAAAGGTTGTTAAAAATGGTTTACCACATCAAATCATCGGGAATTTCAAATGCGGCATAAGGATCATCTTCTGCAACATTTATTTCGGATTTGTTCCACGCTAATACACGATGTTCGTTGCGTTCTTGGATTTTTAGCGCAATTTCTTCATTAACGAGCGCGTAATCTTTGCCCGCTTTGACAATCGCTAATTTTCCTTTTGCCAATTGGTCGCGCAATTCTTCGGTTACATAAAACTTTTTGACTTTCGTACCATCCGTAAAATGGTAAGCAATCTCTGCATTTCTCGCGTCAAACTCTATTTTATGTTCATCGATTAACTGCTTAATTTGCGCGTGTAATTCTTTTTGTTTCGCTTGTTCTTGTAGCTGCAAATTTAACAAACGGTCATGCTCGGCTTTTTCTGCTGCTGCTTTTTGCGCCCACATTTTCGCCTCGTCAACGACTTCAATTTTATGATGACGTTGCGTTTGTTGCTGTTTATGCTTTTCAGTTTTAATGGATTTTGCTTTCGCGCTACTTACTAAACCCGCTTTGAGTAATTGCTCTTGCATAGACAATTTTTTACTCATAATCCAAACCGCTCCAATTCAATTTCGTCAAAATTAGAAACCTGTGAATGACTGGCTTCCCGTTGTGGCGCATCTTCGCGAGTCAGCCAAATCGTTTGCAAACCTGCGGCTTGTGCGGCATCTAATTCGGCTTCAATGTCTGATAAAAACAGGACAAATTCTGCGGGCAAACCAATATGCGCGACGATATTTTCATACGAACTGCTTTCTTGCTTGCCGCCGATGTGGGTATCGAAGTAGCCTGAAAATAGTGACGTTAAATCGCCCGCTTCCGTGTGAGCAAACAATAATTTCTGTGCATATACCGAACCTGAAGAATAAACATACAAATCAAAACCTTCCGCTTTCCAGGTTTGCAAATTGCGAATGGCATCGTCGTATAAATGTCCCGTTAATTCGCCACGTTGATAGCCAGCTTCCCAAATCAAACCTTGTAATGATTTCAAAGGCGTAATTTTTTTATCTTCATCAATCCATTGAATTAACTGGGTGATTGCTTGCTCTAAATTCAATTCCGTGCCAATTTCAACATCAACATCCGCGAGTAATTTTTGCACAGTTTCATTCGCTGCATTTTCACGCAGAAATTCACCAATATGAGCGCGAGCGTAAGGAAACAAGCAGTCTTTCACAAACGATAATGAAGAAGTTGTGCCTTCAATATCGGTAATAATTGCTTTAATCATCCGAGTAATTCCTGTTGTAAGTCATCTAACGTTGGAAATAATGTTGAAATGTTGCTGTCAGTGAAATTTGCCACCCAACCGTCAGGATTGGTAAATAAACGAATGCAGGCTAAATGCGGATTTTCTCCCATATCAAACCAATGCGTGACGTTTGCGGGAACACTGATTAAATCGCCTTTTTCGCATAAAACGCTAAAAATTTGGTCGCCAACGTGTAAATAAAACAGTCCGCAACCGTCAACAAAAAAACGCACTTCAAATTCGCTGTGAGTGTGTTCGTTCAAAAATTTTTCACGCATCGCCACTTTGTCGGGATGGGTCGAATCTAATTTAATGACATCTGCTGATTGAAAACCGTATTGTGTTTTTAAACGTTCGATTGAATCGGAATAAGCGTTCAACACAGCGTCATTGCTTGCAGTAGAATCTAAAACCAGTGTTGTCGTCCAACGTTCAAACTGCACGCCGATAGCTTTTAAGTTCGTTTCGATGTCCGAAAATTCTGTAAAACGTTCGCCATTTTTAGGCGCGTTTTCAGCATAAAGGGTCAATACACTCATTAGTTTTTAACTCCGTTGGGCTTGTTTAATTCGCAGGCAAACAAAAAGTCTAAGGCTTCCAAATAACGCAAAGTTTCATCAACGCTATTCCCCCATGTATACAAACCATGACTTTCTAGCAAATACGCATAAATATCATCACGCGAATCCATGTAATCATCGATTTGTTTCGCTAAACGTGGAATGTTTTGGTCATTCGCAAACGTAGGAATCACTATGCGCGTTTCGTGCGTCGTAATGCCGCTAAAGGCTTTGAGTAATTCGTAGTTTTTTAGCGTTACTTTTTTCGGACATTGCATTGAAATCAATGTGCTATTCAACGAATGCGGATGTAACACAGCATAAATATCGGGAAAACGTTGATAAATTTGAACGTGCAACATGGTTTCTGCTGACGAAATTTTGCCGTCGAGGGAATTGCCTGCCGCGTCCATCAGCATAATGTCGTCATGATGCAAAAAACCTTTGTGTCTACCCGAAACAGTAATTGCAATGGTTCCGTCCGAAAGTCTGGCAGAAAAATTGCCGCTTGTTGCGGGACACCAGCCTTTGCTATCGATAACTTTACCCGCATGAATAAGCGCGTCAGCGAGGTGATAAAACTGTTCGGGGTAATCGTAATGTGTCATAAATTTTTTGTACTTAATTGTGAAATGGTTTGGTTGCCTTGAATTATAAATTCAATTCCGACAAGCTCAAATAATCGTCGGGGCGTGGCGTTTTGAATTTCCAATGAAATAAACGCTCTTTTTCTGAAATCGCTAAATCATTGATGCTCGCCATCCGCCGTTGCATCAAACCTTGCGCGTCAAATTCCCAATTTTCATTGCCATACGAACGAAACCATTGCCCGTCAACATCGTGCCATTCATACGCAAACCGCACTGCAATGCGATTTTCGTGAAATGCCCACAATTCTTTGATTAAGCGATAATCCAATTCATTCGCCCATTTGCGTTGCAAAAACGCGGTAATTTCGTCACGTCCTTTTAAAAATTCGGCGCGATTTCGCCACACGCTGTCCGCGCTATAGGCTAAGGCGATTTTTTCAGGCACTTGTAAATTCCACGCATTTTCAGCGGCACGCACTTTTTGTGCGGCGGTTTCAGCAGTGAATGGTGGAAATGGGGGACGCGCTTCTTCTTGAATAGTCATGATTGCACTTGGTTTTTAAAATGTTATGAATCGTAGGGGTTCACTGCGTGAACCCGCAACAAACGAAACTCAATAATTGAACGATTCCGTTATACGGGAACAAACAAAAGTCGCTAATTGGATGATTCCGTTATGCGGGCGCACGCCGTGCGCCCCTACATTTTGAATGCTACTTTTTAACTTTCGCCAAAACGCTTTTTGTTAACGTTATCAACACTTCACGTTTCGCAAATACCGCGTAACCTAAAACGCCTAAAAATAACCCATCAAACAAGTTTTCTAAAAAGGAATCGTCATCTTGTGGATTATTTGCGGCAACAGCTTGTTGTTTGGCTTCAGCGGCAAGTGTATCCATCATTTTTGGTGCAGCAGTTTGAATCGCTACTTTTGAAGGCGTAACTTCGGCGGTTAAATCAGGCAAACCTAAACTGCGCCATTCGTCGTAATTTTGCCAAATCGGATAACCGCCTTTTTTCCAGTATTCTTTGGTGAAATACGGCGCGAGGCTCATGCCGTGTGATTTTGGAATACCTTTATCGTCGATAAATCCGTCATAAACCACCAAACTAATATCGCCGCCTTCGCCCACACCATTCGTGGTAAATGATTTTTCAACGTGGTCGTGGAACATCCAAATCCCCTGCCCAAAACTGTTCAAGCCGTCGTCTTTGCCGTTCAATTCTAAATCCAAACGTTGTGCG
>CAZLGN010000150.1:0-5619 GCA_964558865.1 uncultured Methylomagnum sp. | reverse complement strand
ATCTCGTTCCCGTTTTCAATGGTTTGGCTAGGACTTCCCGTGATAGGAATATCTAGCCCTTTTGTTATTGTAAATTGCATAGTGGAAGCAAACTCCAAGCAAGTTGCAGAGGAATCTTCTGTTTAACTTTTGAGAGTAAAAATAGAAGGATGTAAAGACGTAAAACCGCATTATTACACCATAAAAACAGTGGTTACTCAACTTAGGAAGGTCGCTTTAATACACGGATAATAAACAACAAAGAGGGAGAAATTACAGTTAGATTTTACGATTTTTTAGTAATAAACAAACTGCCTTTTAAATGATTGAATCGGACGGATGCTTTTTAACTTTTTGGTGCAGGTAATCGGCGACTAAATAGATTCCTTTATACCCAAATAAGAAACTATGAATCAATAAATGACCGTATTGTCAATAAATCGATGCGTCTGTATAGTACGCTCCAAGTTAGTTATTTTTAGATTTTTTCAACAACCATAGGAACATTATCATGACTGCTTTCTACAGAGACGTATTGATTGGGTTGATGTTTATCGTCGGCATTGTTGGCTTCATTTCTGGTGAATTCATTATTTCGACGGTGTTGTTTGCATCGGCGGCAATTTTTAGTAACGTACATCTAAACCGTTATATTCACGGTTAGATTTGACCCCGAACTTTTTACCTCCTGATTTTATTGTTTATTTGCAACAAACATTGACTCCTCATTGTCCTGTTTGACCTCTCGCTCCCACTGCTTAAACATTGGGAGCTTTTTTTTGCCTGCTGATTTTATGCTAACGCGCTAAAATGGCGGCTTTCTTACTTAAATTAAAAGACAAAAATATGCGTACATCTACCTTTCCTTTAAACACTGTCAAAGAAACACCGTCCGATGCCGAAATTATCAGCCACCAATTGATGATTCGTGCAGGGTTAATTCGCAAACTTGCCTCAGGTTTATATACTTGGCTGCCACTCGGTTTGCGTGTGTTACGAAAAGTTGAACGCATCGTGCGTGATGAAATGGAAAAAGCAGGCGGCTTAGAAGTTCTCATGCCTGGTTTGCAACCTGCCGAATTGTGGCAAGAAACAGGGCGTTGGGATCAATACGGCGCAGAATTAGCACGTTTGAAAGACCGCCACAACCGCGATTTTTGCCTCGGCCCCACGCACGAAGAAATTATCACCGATTTAGCGCGTTACGAAATCAAAAGTTATAAACAACTTCCGATTACTTATTTTCAAATTCAAACCAAATTTCGCGACGAAATTCGTCCCCGTTTTGGCGTAATGCGAGCGCGTGAATTTATTATGAAAGATGCGTATTCGTTCCATTTGACAGAGGAAAGTTTGCACAAAACTTACGACGTTATGTATCGCGCTTACACTGAAATTTTCAATCATTTTGGCTTGAAATTCCGTGCGGTCATGGCGGATTCGGGTTCAATCGGTGGCGCAATTTCACATGAATTTCACGTTTTAGCGGATTCAGGTGAAGATGCAATTGCCTTTTCAACCGAAAGTGATTACGCCGCCAATGTTGAAAAAGCCGAAGCCTTAATGCCAACAATGGCGCGTCCTGCGGCAACACACGCCATGTCAATTATCGATACACCAAATCAACACAGTATTTCGGAAGTGTGCGAATTTTTGAACATTTCTGCGACGCAATGCCTGAAAACACTGATTGTTAAAGGTTCACAAGAAGGCGAACTCGTTGCGCTACTTTTGCGCGGCGACCACGAATTAAACGAAATCAAAGTTGAAAAACTTACAGGTGTGGCTTCACCGTTGCAATTTGCAAATGATGACGAAATTCAACGCGCTTGCGGTTGCAAAGCGGGTTCGATCGGTGCGATTGGTTTGAAAATACAGATAATTGCTGACCGCAGTGTGACCACGATGGCGGATTTTGTTTGTGGTGCAAATCAAGATAGCAAACACTACCAAAATGTAAATTGGGAACGCGATTTGCCCTTGCCACCGATTGCCGATATTCGCACTGTCGTTGAAGGCGACGTGAGTCCTGATGGGAAAGGCACATTAACCATTGCTCGCGGCATTGAAGTCGGTCACATTTTCCAACTTGGTACAAAATACAGTGAAGCGATGAAAGCAGGCGTAATCAATGAAGGCGGCAAAAATCAAATCATGATTATGGGTTGTTACGGAATTGGAATTTCGCGTGTTATTGCAGCGGCAGTCGAACAAAATCATGACAGCAAAGGCATTATTTGGCCCGTGAATTTAGCCCCGTTTCAAGTCGCTATTTGTCCGATGAATATGCACAAATCGGAACGATTGCGCGAAGCGACCGAAGAACTTTATCAATCACTGGTTCAAGCTGGAATTGAAGTGTTGCTTGATGATAGAAAAGTGCGTGCAGGTTTTATGTTTTCTGACATGGATTTAATCGGCATTCCGCATTTATTTGTAATGGGCGACAAAGGTCTGGATGCAGGAACCGTTGAATATAAAGGACGCACAGACGAAGAAGCTGAAGATATTGCGATGACGGATATTGTGAAATTTATCAAAGCAAAATTGTAATTTTTCTGGTGCATTGCAAAAGTTTATCCTTTTCGCTTATTTAAAAAAACCGCCGTTTTAGCTTGCTAACACAAAGCTATTCTGCTAAAAATGCGCGGTTTTAATCCCCGCCCCACTGTTAGGAGTAATTGATGACCACTAATGTTAAAGCTCACGCTTCGCCGTTTAGTTTCGAACCGTATAAAGAAAAAGACGGTGAAGAGTATATGGATAATGCACAACTTGCGCATTTTGACGCGATTCTGAATAATTGGAAAAAAGAACTGATGCACGAAGTTGATCGCACTGTTCTTCATATGCAAGACGACGCAGCAAATTTCCCCGATCCAAATGATCGCGCCACACAAGAATCGGAATTTAGTTTGGAATTACGGACTCGTGATCGTGAACGCCGTTTGATTAAAAAAATCGAAGATGCGTTAAAAGACATTGAATCAGGTGATTACGGTTTTTGCGAAACCTGCGGTATTGAAATCGGCATTCGTCGTTTAGAAGCGCGTCCGACCGCAACACTTTGTATTGATTGCAAAACGCTCGACGAAATTCGTGAAAAACAAATGGGCTAATGCTTGCCTCGCGTTATACCAGTCGGTTTGCACCTTCACCGACTGGGCATCTACACCTCGGTTCAGTTTATACCGCTCTCGCCAGTTTCTTGGATGCACGCGCCAATCATGGTTTGTGGCAACTTCGTTTTGATGATTTAGACACCCCGCGCAATGTTTCTGGCGCAACATCCAGCATTTTAAAAACGCTTGAAATGTTGGGTTTGCATTGGGATGGTGAAGTCGATTATCAAAGTTTGCATCTCGATGACTATCACGCTGTTTTGGCAGATTTGTTGGCAAATGAAAAAATTTACCGTTGCCAATGTTCCCGCAAAGAACTCACACCAATTTACGCCCAAACGTGCCGAAATAAACTTATTCCCGCCGAGGTTCCGTATTCGTTACGACTTAAAACCGATAATCGACAAATCGTTTTTAACGATGGTTTGCAAGGTCAAATCTTGCAAAATTTAGCGACCCAACACGGCGATTTTATTTTGAAACGTCGAGACAATATCGTGGCGTATCAATTCGCGGTCGTGTTAGACGATTTGCGGCAAAATGTGAATCACATCGTGCGCGGTATCGATTTGTTGAACGAAACCCCAAAGCAGATTTTTTTGCAGCAGGTTTTAAATTTACCTACGCCGCATTATGTTCATGTGCCGATTTTATTGAATGAAAATGGTCAAAAACTGAGCAAACAAACGCTTGCCGCAGCGGTTGATTTAACTGAACCGAATTTGGTTTTGTTTCGATTGCTTAAATTACTGAAACAAAATCCACCAACCGAATTACAAAGTGAAAATGTGAATGAAATTTTGAACTGGGCGATTGAGCATTGGAATTTAGCGGCGTTAAAAAATGTTAAGCAAATTAACGTTTAGAATTCATATCGTCTTTTTAGATACCCGCATCGAAAAATAGCATTTTCTTTTGTTAGCCATTTTATCTACGATGTTTCACATAAACAGATTTTAACAGTTTTCAGGGGTTTTCATGGATTTGCAATTATTAGGCGGCTACATTGTTTCAGGTTTACTAGTCGGTGTTTTAGTCGGCTTAACAGGCGTGGGCGGTGGTTCGTTAATGACACCGCTATTGGTTTTTTTATTCGACTTTAAACCTGCGACAGCGGTGGGAACAGATTTATTGTTTGCCGCGTTGACCAAAACAGGTGGCGTTTGGGTGCATCATACAAAACACAGCTCTGTCGATTGGCGCATTGTGCGTTGGTTATCGTTAGGTAGTTTGCCGTTTGCGGTGGCAACGTTATTTGTTTTAAATCATTTTGCAAGCATCGGCAAAGAAACTACGGGCATGATTACGCTAACGTTGGGCATCGCATTATTGTTGACCGCAACATCGATTTTAGTGCGTAGCCTTTTGATTCGCCGCAGCCAAAAAAATGCGGTCAATGTAGTCGCAATTGCTGACGTTGAAGAAGAAACTGAAACGGAATTAGAAACAGACGAAAAAATTGACGAAATCAAACGCGGACGTTTTGACCGTTGGCAAATTCCCGCCACCGTTTTGGTCGGCGCGGTGTTAGGCATTTTAGTGACACTCACTTCAGTCGGGGCAGGCGCATTAGGGACAATCGTTTTATTATTTTTATATCCCAAAATGTTAACAGTAAAAATCGTCGGTACCGATTTAGCACACGCCATTCCTTTAACCGCAGTGGCAGGTTTTGGACATTGGATGTTGGGAAATGTGGATTTTGTTTTGCTTGGAAGTTTGTTAATTGGTTCACTACCAGGTATTTGGATGGGCAGTCATTTAAGTGCAAAATTACCCGAACGGTTTTTGCGCCCAATTTTAGCGGTGTTGTTATTGATTATTGGGTTAAAATTCGTTTCGGTTTAATTTTAAAAACGAGGTTTTTGTGACAACGATTACATTTCAAAACAATCCGATTCAAACGTGTGGCGAATTGCCTGCAATTGGCAGTGACGCGCCAAACTTTTCATTAACTAATATCGATCTCAACGATGTCACGCTAGAAAATTACGCAGGCAAACGAAAAATTTTAAGCATCGTTCCCAGTTTAGACACGCCAACCTGCGCGGCTTCAGCGCGAAAGTTCAATCAAAAAGCATCAAATTTAGAAAACACGATTGTGTTAATCGTGTCGGCAGATTTACCGTTTGCACAATGTCGGTTTTGTGAAACAGAAGTCTTAGACGATATTCAAGTTTTATCGACATTTCGAAGTTCATTCGCCATCGATTACGGCGTACAAATTTGTGACAGCATATTAGCAGGTCTAATGGCGCGAGCGATTGTGATTATTGATGAGCAAAACAAAATTTTATACACCCAGCTTGTGCCAGAACTTGCTCATGAACCCGATTACGAAGCGGTTTTTTCTGCGTTGAAGTAGGTTTAGAAAATCCCAGTAATTTTGTCGGTTTGCAATTAACCGCCTTATCCTTTAATTTACCGCCATCCGTAACGGCTAGGGGTGCTTTGATTTTCAAGGCTGAGAAAAACCCTTTGAACCTGAACTGGTTAATCCCAGCGTAGGAAAGCCTTC
>CAZLGN010000149.1:0-5623 GCA_964558865.1 uncultured Methylomagnum sp. | reverse complement strand
AATTCGAGAACGTCTGTTTTTCGATATTTGACAGCGCGTCCTAATTTAACAAAAGGAACACCACCGCCTGTCCAGCGCAATTTTTCTAGTAATGCCGTAGAAACATCAAGTTTTGCCGCGACAATTTTTTGGTCAAATAACGCGCCATCTGGGGCTTCATCAAATTGACGCACTTTGTCCATTTGAGCGTTTTTTGCATCAAATTCTGTTTGTAAAGTAGGTTTAGTCATAGTCCTGAATTCCTAAAATAAGAAGGTAAAAGAAAAAAATGTCTTGTCCCCTAATATACAAACACAATTGAATCGTAGTGAGTTGGAAAAAATTGTGTCTCTAAGAGCCTCTCGCCTTAGATTTATTAAGCCCTCCAGCTACTTTTTTCAGTCGAATTTCTTCGTCTCTATCAAAAATAATTTGCAATTTTTTTTGCAATTCGCTGTTTTCTTTTTCTAGTTGCTCAATTTTTTTGCTCGTTTCAAGTAACTCAAAATGCTGTTGGATACATAAATTTTGTAATTCTGCTAGTTCACTTGGTAATTTCAAAAAATCTGCACTTGGAGTGATGCCGATAGAACTTACGGGAGAAAAATGCAGTGGTGCATAGGGTATATTTGGAATAGATTGTAATTTTTCACCCCAATCAGACACTTTAATTGCCCACGAAAAAAACGCTCGAGCATTCAACATTTTGCCGCCGATATTGTGATAACTCATCAGCCTTCTGACCTTTTTTCGTGCTGTAGTATTAGTGTCGGTGGGATAAACAATTTGTGCTAACCACGCGACAGCATCTGCTTTTTTTACTTTTGTCGGCGGTAAGTCATATTCAAATTTAGAGGGAATGTAATCTGATTTTTTTTGTCGAAACTCGAATGACATAAATTCTCCGTTTATTGTTAAAGTTGATTTGAATTAGCTGTTTTAAGAATAAAATCAGTCACTTTTTGCATCGGCTCCCGCAATCGCTCTGCGTCTGCAATCACATAACCGCCTGTCACATCGTGGCTAATCTTATGATTTAGTAGTCTTTTAAGCGCGTAGGCTGGAATATCAAGCCCTTCGGCAATTGTAATGAAGGTGCGACGTAAATCGTGAACAGTAAAAGTAATGCCTGTTTGCGCGGTAACTTTTGCCATTTGCTTACGCGGCTCAACGATGTAGCCCCCCGCTCCACTACCTGCAAAAACATAAGTGCTACTTTGCTCTGCTTTACGCGCATTGAATAAATCAAATAAAAAATTTGATAAAGGTAAAACGTGTGGCAGGCGATTTTTAGTATCTAACACAGTTAAGGTGCGAGCTTGTAAATCGACTCGGTTCCATTCAAGTTGCGCGGCTTCTTCACGACGTAAGCCTGTAAATAAAACAAGCAGCAAATAATCGCGCAACGTGGTGTTTTCGAGTTGTTTCACCGCTTCAAACCATGCTTTCAATTCATGCGGCTTAATAACATTTTGGCGGCGTTCAATTCGATTCCATATTTTTTTAGCAGACAGCCGTCGCACGGGATTATCAGGAATAATTGAAAGCCCTTGTGCATCTCGATATTCAGCGGCGAAGTTGAGTAACGAACGTAACAAGCGCATTGTTAAATTTGCCGCTGCTGTGCCTCGTATGCTGATTTCACGATGTTTGGCTTCCACTTGGTCTCGTGTTATGCGAATTACGGGCGTATTGAGCCAATCTGGCAAATAGAGCCTTAGGCAATTATTGTATTCTTGAATTGTTTTAGGTTTTAGGTCTCGTCCTGCTAAGTAATCGTCATACACTTGTTGCAGCGTTGTTAAGCGTAAATTGTCTTCTTTTTTCAGTGCATTCGGATTCGCGCCATTGGCGAGTTCAGCTAATTTCGTTTTGGCTTGTTTGCGTGCTTCTTCGGTCTTCAAGATGCCGTGCTTACCTAAGCTCACACGCACGGTTTTTCAATTCGCAATTTTGCCTTCAACGAAATAGGTTTTTGCTTGAGTGGTAACACGAAGACCAAAACCTTTGAGTTCGGTATCGTAATAATAGATGTGCTTACCTGAAACTGTAGCGAAAGCTAACGAATCAATCAGCGTTTTGGTGAGTTTGACAACAGCCATAATAATTATCCCAAGAAAGTTTCGTATGTAGGACAATGGTAGGATGGATAGGTACAATTTCATCCAAAACCATCTAACTTTTATGGGGCTAATATAGCTATTTTATAAGGCTTTATACAATACGGTAGGACACGGTAAAAGCCAATTTTTCTAATTCGTAATCAGTAGGTCGCAGGTTCGACTCCCGTCATTGGCTCCATATTCCACGCCGCTTGTAGAGCATCTCAAAAAATCTTTTCTCACATTTTTAAAAAATGTCCCAATTTTGTCCCATTTCAAAATAAAACACCGCAACAAATGACAACACGTCATAACACCAGCATTGCACTAAAGGGGGTATTTCTGGGGGTACATTTAAGAAAACAATAATTGATTTGCTTATTATTCGGGGCTTGTAGCAATTTGTTATGTTGATGGTAGCCATAGAACGCGAAAAATCGCCATTTTTACCAAATTTCACGCATAAAAAACCGCCTTTTAATCAGCGGTCGTGTTTTTCTAAATGTTTCTACTTTAGAAATTCAATTGCGTAAATGTGCATACTTTGTGCAAAGTAAGATTTGCGTATCATCGACCGCAAATAATCGTATTTTACGGATTTACATTTTCAACCGTTACGTTGCGTAATGAATTCCACAAAATAAATTTACTACTTTTTACTACATTTGCACCCTTGCTAAAACCATGCTGTTCAGTAGCACGAACCCTAGACGTAATATAGACGTTTTGGGTTGTACCCTACCCGTAACCTACCCGTTACCCGCCCTTAATGTGGCGAACTTTCAATAATCTGCCCGATACGTCTATCAGACAAATCAAACTTTCTGGAAATTTCACGAACGTTTTTACCGTTCTTGTGCATGAATTGAATTTCTTTGTCGCGGTTTTGGTTGATTGGAGTTTTGCGCCTTCCTTTTTTGAAATAAGCAGAGCCGCCTTTGAACCTCTCAACAATGGCATTAACAATTTTTTCAGCGGTTTTTGCATCAACAACGGTTAAAACACATTCTCTAATTTCTTCAATATCGTTCGCCATAAAATCACCTGTCAAAGCATTGCGGGGGTGGGATTTTATCTGCTTTTTTAGCGTTCTACCCTTGAGGTAATGTTGAGTTTTGAATCTGAGGTTTTCTGAGGTTTTTGAATAACAGGTTTTGAGAGGTTTTATCAGGTTGAACCATAACATTTGATAACAGGTGAACGTTTTGAATTTCAAGGTTTTGCCTGTTGTCGTTGCTGTTGAAATACGACGCGAAAGCCGCGTGATAATTAGGTTCAAGTGTTGACAAAATACCACTCAAAAATCAAACGGTGGCGCGGTATCAATGGCGTTTTACCACAGCAAATCAACCGCCCGAAAACTAGAAAAAACTAGGTAATTTTCAGCAAATCAACCGCATCATCCACACTGCGAACCACCGCGCCAATACCACCAAACCGCGCCACCATATTTAAAAACTTGGTTTGCTGTTCGCTTACCTTGCCCGTTTCGGTTTTGACTTCAATGGCGGTAAAAATGGCTACTTTCTGCCCGACCATTTCAGGCGTGACGGTGACGGATTGAAAACCGATTAAGTCACTTGAGCCAACACATAACCCAAATTGAACGCCGTTAATCATGCCAACGTTGTTACGAAATAGCCGCGCGGTTTTGAGTTTGCCAACAGCTAAACGAATTTTGTTTTGTAATGCGGTTTCACTCATGCCACCGCCTCACTTGGTACGTCATAGCCGTGTGATTTAAGCCACGCTTTGCGCTCGTCCCATTTGATATATGCCCAACCCGCCTTGTATCCACGCAATTTTCCCAATTCGATAAAGTCATTGAGTGATTTACATTTTCCCATTTCAAGCCGTTTGATTCTTTTCGCTCGAATTTGCGCCAAAATCGACGGCGTGAGTTCAACCATGTCAACATCGGCGTGTTTGGTTTCTCGTTGTTCTGTGAGCGTTTTAAAACCACATTCAGGGCATTCATTCGGATGTTGTGCTTTCGAGTACGCGGCAAAGCATTCTTCACAAATGTGAACCGATGGCACGTCATCCTTTTGTCGTTTAATTTTACCGTTCAACGTCCATTCACGGGCATCATCAACAAAGCCGTGTTCATAGGTCAATCCTGCACAATCAAGAATAATGCAGTCGGTTTTTGATTCGTGTGGTCGCATGACACGCCCCACTGCTTGCAGGTAAATCGTGAGGCTTTTGGTAGGACGGGCAAGAATGCAACAGCTCGCAGCGGGAACATCTAAGCCTTCAATGAAAAGTCCCATATTCGATAACACGGTAAATTTTCCCTCGCGCCATTCTTGTAACGTTTGGTCACGTTCTGTTGCTGGTGTGGTTGCATCAAGATGTTTTGCCGATATTCCCGCGCCACCGAATTCTGCGACGATGTTTTTGGAATGTTCGACGCTTGAGGCAAAGACGATGGTTTTACGATAGGGTGTTAAATCATTTACACCCGCATGATTACTAGCCGCGTCAATCCAATGCTTCACAATATCCGCCGTGATTTCTTTCTTATCCATCAATTTAGCGGTTTGCGTTGCATCATAATCGCCTTTTGATTTCTTAACGCCTTTCATGTCGGGGGTGAATGGCGCGAAAACTCGAGGCTTGACCAAATGCCCTTCTTCAATCAATCGCGCCATTGGGACGACTTGCACAATTTCCTTGTAGATTTCACCTAAACCACGACCATCTAAGCGTATCGGCGTGGCTGTCAGCCCGATAATCGTTGCACCGTGATAATGCTCTACAATTTGCTTAAACGACGCGCTAACGCTCAAATGGCATTCATCGATGATAACCAAATCGGCTTTGGGCTTATCACGACGGGTTAAGGTTTGAATCGATGCCACTTGCACCGCATGATTATTCACCCGCGCATGGTTCGCCATGATTACGCCGTGTTCAATTCCAAAGGCATCAAGTTTGCCCGACGTTTGGCTAATGATTTCTTTACGATGTGCAATAAATATCACCCGTTTTGATTTGTCGATGGCGCGTCTAATCATCTCACACGCAATTATCGTTTTTCCTGCACCTGTCGCCGCTTGCAAAAGTACCCGATTATTTCCCGCGCCAATCGATGCCCGTAAATTTCCAATCGCGCCGTTTTGGTAGGGTCTTAGTTCAATCATTTTTAGCCTTCAAATTTTCCAGTTTTTACCCGTTGGCAATTGCTCAATTTCTTATCTGATTTTTTGGGTTTTATTCTTGCGTTACAGCGTTACACTCTCTAAAGAGAGTGTGTAACGTATGTAACGCTAAAAGCTCAAATTTAACCGCTTGTACAATCGTTACGTTTGTAACGCTTTGTCACGTTCGTAACGCTAAGAATCGAAGTCTATTTTTGTTTCAATTCGCCAAATGTAATCACCAAAACAGCCAATTTTTTGAGAAATCTCTAAATCCTTACGAACTCGATAAAAAGCCAACCTAAGCGCGTTTTGTTTCTTTTCAGGTTCACTATCGACAGTAATCGACTGATAAGCCAAAACGCGCCACTGCTCAATCGTGACCACTTTAGCGGGTAC
>CAZLGN010000148.1:0-5625 GCA_964558865.1 uncultured Methylomagnum sp. | reverse complement strand
CTAAATCCTGCAAAAAAATTCCGGCAGCCAGATTCAGGCAATTGGCGGTCAGCAATGTAGCGATACGAAAGCGTTGCCGCCGCAACAATCGCGGGGTCTGTAATATCTACGCCGTGATGGACTTCGTATTTTTCTTTTAAGCCGCGCAAAATCGCAATCGTGTCTTCAACACTCGGTTCATCGACCAGCACTTTTTGAAAACGTCGCTCTAATGCGGCATCTTTTTCGATGTATTTGCGGTATTCGTCGAGTGTGGTCGCGCCAACACAATGTAATTCACCTCGCGCCAACGCAGGTTTTAACATATTGCCTGCATCCATCGCGCCTTCGGCTTTCCCCGCGCCAACCATCGTGTGCAATTCGTCGATGAACAAAATGACTTGCCCTTCTTGTTTGGCTAAATCATTCAAAACCGCTTTCAAACGTTCTTCAAATTCGCCGCGAAACTTTGCCCCCGCAATCAACGCCGCCATGTCGAGCGATAAAACTTGTTTGTGTTTCATGCCTTCGGGAACTTCGCCGTTAATAATCCGTTGCGCCAAACCTTCGACAATCGCCGATTTACCCACACCAGGTTGACCGATTAACACGGGATTATTTTTGGTTCGGCGTTGCAACACTTGAATCGTGCGGCGAATTTCGTCATCACGTCCAATAACTGGGTCAAGTTTTCCGCGTTCCGCACGTTCAGTTAAGTTAATCGTGTATTTTTTCAAGGCTTGGCGTTGATCTTCGGCATTCGCATCTTGCACCGTTTCGCCGCCGCGTAATTTTTCAATTGCGCTTTCAAGCAGGGCTTTTGAAATGCCGTGCTTTTTGAAAATTTCAGTCAATGCACATTTTTCATCTGCAACCGCCAACAAAAATAATTCGCTGGAAATGAAATTGTCACCGCGTTTTTGGGCGAGTTTGTCGGTGATATTTAATAAACGGTCGAGTTCATTCGATAAGCGAACATCACCGCCCGTGCCGCTGACGCTGGCTAATCTGTTTATAGCCGCCAACGTGTCAGCGCGTAAAGTCGGAACATTGATATTGCTTTGTGCGAGCAATGGCTTAATACTGCCGCCTTCTTGGTCGATTAACGCCAATAATAAATGCGCGGCTTCGATAAATTGGTGATCCTTACCCAACGCTAAACTTTGTGCGGCTGAGATTGCTTCTTGAAATTTACTGGTTAATTTGTCCATTCTCATCGTGTTACCCTCTAAAGTGAAACTAATTGATAACAACTATGGCGCACAAAAATGTATTTTCAATGCTGTTCAGTAAATGAACACAATTCCACTCAACGCTAAAATGGCAAAAAGGGAATGTGCCGTCCAAATTGCCGTAAATTGTTTATTTTGATTTGAAACGTAATCTTCTAAAACAACCTGCACGCCAATTGCCGCGTGATAACAAACAACCACTAACCAACTAATCAAGCCGATTTTGTTAATTGACGATGCAAGCCATTCTATGATGTCAAAATAATTTGCTTGCAAACAAAGTTGTAAAAACGCCAACAACCAATAAGACAACGGAATCAATAAAATTGCCGTTAATCGTTGCATCGTCCAATGTTTTGTTGCCGATTTCATAACATCACCGCTAATGTAAAAATCGTTAAAACGCATGAGGTGAAAAGTTCAATTTGTGCATAACGAGTCAATGTTTCGCGTGAAAAACTTTGCCCAACATCCCAAATTAAATGCCGTACGCCATGACATAAATGAAACATCAGTGCGTAAATAAAACCGCTTAACAACAAACGTATTGGCACAGCTTGCAGCAACATTTGCATTTCTAAAAAAGTCAGCATTCCTGCTTTAACTTGCGCCAACATGAAAACGAAACCGACTAAACCCGTTGCTAAAAATACACCAGTAAGCCGATGCGTAATTGAAATAATGCCTGTAATTGGTAAGCTGTAAATTTGTAAATGTGGCGAGAGTGGTCTATTGTTCGACATCGTTTTGTCCTCTAATACTTTGAAATTGGTGAAATTGTAACATGAAAAAAGGTGTGGAAATTTTGAACAAAGACGTGGTCTACAACGGTTTTTTCCGAATGGAAAAACAACGTTTAAAACACGAATTATTTGCGGGCGGTTGGAGTAATGAAATGACGCGCGAATTATTTGTGCGCGGCAATTGCGTCGCCGTGGTGTTGTATGATTTAGAACGCGATAACGTCGTTTTGATTGAACAATTTCGAGTTGGTGCTGTTGAAAACCCGATTAACACACCGTGGTTAATTGAAATCGTCGCAGGAATTACGGAAGATGGCGAATCGGATGACGAAGTAGCAAGACGTGAAACGCGCGAAGAAGCGGGCTGTGAACTTTTAGATTTGATGTTAATCAATAAATTTTATTTGTCGCCAGGTGGTTCATCAGAACAAATCACCCTGTTTTGTGGCATCGTTGACAGTGAAAATGTCGGCGGTATTCATGGTGTTACGGATGAACACGAGGACATTTTGGTTCGTGTTGTACCGTTTAAGGAGGCTTATCAGATGGTATTTTCTAATAAAATCGATTCTGCAATTCCCATTGTAGCGTTGCAGTGGTTAGCGTTGCATCGTCACAGCATTCCTGATATGCAAAAAGTTTGTAAGCCGCAATTTTGCTCGAATAAAATGCTCTAAATTGAAAAAGGGCGCAGCTGTTCGCCCTCACGAACTAATTCAAATTAAAATACTTAACCGTATTCGCTAAACTTTGTGCTTGATCTTCCAACGTTTCAGCTGCCGCTGCCGCTTCTTCAACTAATGCTGCATTTTGTTGGGTCACGTCGTCCATTTGCCCAATAGCTTTATTCACCTGCTCAATACCCGCTGTTTGCTCTGTTGAAGCCGAGCTGATTTGAGACATAATTGTTGTCACACCGCGAATTGCGTTAACAATTTCTTCCATTGTTCGCCCAGCATTTGCGACTAAGCGCGAACCGTCTTCGACTTTTTCAACGGAATCACCGATTAGACCTTTAATTTCTCCCGCAGCTGCAGCTGCTCGTTGCGCTAAACTCCGTACTTCGGTTGCTACCACTGCGAAACCTCTACCTTGTTCACCCGCGCGTGCCGCTTCAACGGCGGCATTTAACGCTAAGATGTTGGTTTGAAAAGCAATGCCATCGATAACCGAAATAATATCGACGATTTTGCGAGACGATTCGTTAATGGCTTCCATTGTGCTGACAACTTGAGTGATGACGGATACGCCTCTGCTTGCTGTATCGGATGCTCCGACTGCTAATTCATTGGCATGTTGTGCATTTTCACTGTTGTGTTTAACCGTAGACGTTAATTCCTGCATGCTTGCCGCTGTTTCTTCTAAGCTCGCCGCCTGTTTTTCAGTACGATGTGACAAATCATTATTGCCCGACGCAATTTCTTTGGCACTGGTGTTGATTGTCCCCGTTGCATCTTGGATTTGATAAATAACTTCGCGCAATTTTTCAACGGTTGAATTCGCGTCATCTTTCAATTGCCCAAACATTCCTGAATAGTGATTCGTAATCGTTTTGTCTAAATCGCCCTGTGATAGCGCGTCCAAAATTCGCCCTATTTCATTCAATCCCACAGAGCTTGTTTCAAGTAGTTTGTTGATATTTTTAACCAACTCCAAAATAAAACCATTGCGATTTTGTTCTTTAATACGCTGTTCAAAATCACCTTCCGAAGCGGCTTGAACAATATCTGTAATTTCTCGTATCGCTTCAATTTCTACTGTTCGATCCAACCATTCCGCTACATAACCAATACGCTCTCCATTTTTATCCACAACTGGATTCGCCACAACGTTCATGTGATGTCCGCCGATATTTATTTCAGTCGCATAAAAATCCGTTAGATTTTGCAACATTTTTCGCTGTTTCGCGGGGTCAACGTGGAAAATATCGATATTTGAACCAAAAAGTTTATCCGCATTAAAATTCGGCAATTGTTTTTTAATATCTTGCTCGGCATCCTTAAATAATTTCATCGCACTGTCGTTGGCGTAAATAATTTCAAAATTATTATTTGCAACTAATACCGCTGAATGTACAGTATCTAAAGCACGGTTAATTCGTAGAGCCTCGGCAGTAATTTGTTTAGCTTGAGAAATATCTAAACTTAAACTTACATCCATCGAAAATAAGCCACGATAAAAATCGCCGATAACGCCTTCTTTTTTCAAATCAAATTGATTGCCAAAACTTTTTGAGGCGAGTCGATAAAACGTTCCCACACTTTTGTCCAGCGTATTGCTTAATTCGTAAATGGTACAAAGGTTAATTGCAGCCCCAATCGCTGTGGCGGAAATAATGCCTACTAATTCAAAGTAACGTTGCGCTAAAAATAATTCATAACTTATAGCGGCGATAGGAATTGAAAATGTGGCGAGAGAAATGGCTGTTTTTTTCCAAAGCGAAATACCTTTAATCGATTTAACTAATGCTTTTATGCCAGTTGGATTGAGTGTTAGGGTTTTATTTTTCAATCCTTCGTACAAGGCTTTAGCTTCTTCTAATTCGGCTTTTTTGGGAGCATAACGAACAGACAAATAACCGACTAGATTGCCTTTTTCAAATTTGGGAATCATATTGGCATGAACCCAATAAAAATCCCCATTTTTGGCGCGATTCTTAACACAACCCGCCCACGGACGCATCGCAGAAATCGTTTTCCACAAATCCTCGAATGTTTCAGGCGGCATATCGGGATGGCGAATGATATTGTGACTTTTTCCTATAACTTCTTCGCGCGTGTAGCCACTTATTTTTAAGAAATCATCATTAACGGAGGTTATTTGTCCTTTTAAATCTGTATGTGTGACGAGGATACTACCTTTCGTCATAACGATTTCGTTATTGGTTACTGGCGTATTAAGTTTCATAAAAGTTCCATTGATCGTGCGCGGTTGAGCCTAGGTTTGAATTATTATTTTGTCATGAATTATGGGTTGTATTTACGCGGTGTTCGATTTTCAGAAAGCCAGCAATTATTATAGTGAACCGATACTGGTGAGTTTGAGTTTCGAAATTTAAGTAGCGAAAAAAATCGCTGATTTTAAAAAATCGAACATCGCCTAAATACAAAAAGCAATTTTCAAGCCGCAAGCCGTAAAAGTTACAGCACTCACTGGTATCGGCACAGATACTTTTATCTTAATTTTGATTTAGCCGCAATTTTGCATTTCGATAATGAAGTTCGCGGCATTCGATTGTGCTTGTGCGCCGTCATTTCGTAAGGCTTCAATCTTTTCTAAATAGGCATCGTCGATGTCGCCCGTAATATATTCATGGCTGAAACACGATGTATCGAAATGTAAAATTTCGGGGTTTCCTTTTTGAACGGCTGCAATTAAATCGTCTAAATCTTGGTAAATCAATTTATCCGCACCAATTTCGTCGCGCACCTCATCTTCGGTTCGGTCGTGAGCAATCAATTCATGTGCAGCGGGCATATCGATACCATAAACATTCGGATAGCGAACGGGTGGCGCAGCGGAAGCAAAATAGACTTTTTTCGCGCCTGCATCACGCGCCATTTGAATAATTTGCGCCGATGTCGTGCCGCGAACAATTGAATCATCAACCAACAACACATTTTTACCGTTAAATTCCAAATCAATCGCGTTGAGTTTTTGACGCACCGATT